>NZ_JBKFBF010000070.1:0-343 GCF_053346035.1 Methylobacterium sp. A54F
ATTGCCGGCGCACCGCCGAGCGGGTCGCCCGGCGGATCGCCGCGCGGGCCTTGCCGGTGACCACGAGGGATTCCCAGGCGGCCGGCGGGGAGGCACCGTCGGAGCGGGCGCTCTCGACCTCGTCGCCGTTCGCCAATTCGTGCAGCAGTGGCATCATGCGGCCGTTGATCTTGGCGCCCACCGCCGTGTTGCCGACATCGGTGTGCACCGCGTAGGCGAAGTCGATCGGCGACGCGCCGCGCGGAAGGGCGATGAGCCGGCCCTTCGGTGTGAAGCAGAACACCTGATCCTGGAACAGCTCGAGCTTGGTGTGCTCCAGGAACTCCTCGGGGCTATCGCCCTC
>NZ_JBKFBF010000071.1:0-342 GCF_053346035.1 Methylobacterium sp. A54F
GTGCCGACCGACCGGGCCATGGGGCGGGCCGCGTTCGAGACGACCTGCTCGGCGAGGCTCTGCGGCGGGCGGGGGGCGCCCTTCGCGGCCGGCTTCGAGCCGAGCACGCCGCCCAGCATCCCGCCGAGGCTGCCGAGGAGGCCGCCGGGGCCGCCCTCCGTCTGCTGCGCGGCCTCGGCCGGGCCTGCGTCGAGGCCCTTGCGCTTGGCCAGCATCTCGTAGGCGCTCTCGTTGTCGACCGCCGCGGCGTACTTGCCCCGCAGGGGGCTCGCGGCGATCAGGGCGGCGCGCTCCTCGGGCGTCAGCGGCCCGACGCGGCCCTGGGGCGGGGCGATCAGCGCG
>NZ_JBKFBF010000072.1:0-340 GCF_053346035.1 Methylobacterium sp. A54F
GGCGACACGGCGCCGGAGGCGGACGAGACCGTCCTGGTGCGCCTCTCCAACCCGAGCGGCGCCACGGTCGCGGACGGCGAGGCCAACGGCACCATCGCGAACGACGATTCCGGCCTCTCGGTCGGCGGTATCGACGTCTACGCCGCCGCGCCCTCGCTACAGGGCCAGCAGGGTGCGACCCCGACCGCCGCGCCGGACGCCACGGACACCCTGCGCCTCGTCCGCCTCGGGGCCTACCTGACGACCGACGATACGGCCACGGCGCGCCGCGCCAACGCCGAGGTCGTCGCCTACGACCGGACCACCGGCAGCCTCTACGTCCAGAACACCGTGGAGAACC
>NZ_JBKFBF010000073.1:0-338 GCF_053346035.1 Methylobacterium sp. A54F
GACGGGTGGAGCGAGGCCGACCGCCCGCTCGTACCGGCCGAGCCGCCCCCGGTCCCGCCCCTTGCCGCCACGCCCTGGGGCCGAGCCATGCCAGCGCCGAACCCCGCCGCACCGCGCCTCATCCGCACCACCGCCCGCCAGCCGCAGCCGAACGCCAGCACTACGCGCGATCCCCTCGGCTCGCCCCTGTGGGCAAGCATGGCCGAGCGCTATCTCGGCGGCCTGCCAGCGATCTTCGACGACCGCGCCACCGTCGCGCTGCCCCCGGTCACCGAGGACCAGACGCAGGTGCCCGTCACGGTCGATGCCCGGGCGCTCGGCTCGGTCGAGGAACTCCT
>NZ_JBKFBF010000074.1:0-337 GCF_053346035.1 Methylobacterium sp. A54F
GCTTCAGCTCGCGCTCGCGGCTCGCCTGCGCCTCGACCCAGTCGCGGATCATCTGCTGCTCGGCCCGCATATGCTGCACGAGCCCCTGGGTGCCCTCAGCGAGGTTGGTCATGGCCTGCGTCGCCGTGCGGCCGTTGGCGCCCTCGGCGACGACCGCCGTCAGGCGCTCGACGGCCTCCGTCAGGGCGCGGGCCGCGGCCGGATCCTGGCCGACCGGGCGCGCCGGCTCGGCCTCGACGGCGGCGGCCTCGCCCGAGACCAGCCAGTCCTCCAGCTCGTTGTGGAAGCGCGCGTGCGCCTGCCCGGCCTGCAGATCCAGGAAGCCGGTGACCAGGGA
>NZ_JBKFBF010000075.1:0-337 GCF_053346035.1 Methylobacterium sp. A54F
GTTGGGGGTCGGGTCGAGGCCGACGCCGCCGTTCGCCATGCCGCCGTTGTCGCGCACCTGGAACGTCAGCGTCGCGTAGCTCGCGCCGTTGGCGTTGTGGGCCGGCTGGTAGCTCAGCCTGGCGATGTCCGCGGCGAGGATCTCCTGCCCGGCGGCGACGGCGGTGCTGCCGAGGCTCAGGGTGCCCGCGGTCGGCAGCGTGGTGATGAGCACCGACTTGAGCGTGTTGGCGGGCGAGTCCTTCGGATCGCTGAAGCCGAAATCGGCCGCCGTGAAGGCGAGCTTGGTGTCCTCGTTGAAGGTCAGCGTCATGTTGGCGCCGGCCGGCGCATCGTTC
>NZ_JBKFBF010000076.1:0-336 GCF_053346035.1 Methylobacterium sp. A54F
TGCTGAAGGGCGAGATCCGCTTCACCGAAACCCGGATCGGCCGCGCCGAATTGCGGCTGCCGATCACCGACGCGCAGGCCCTGGTGCTGCCGCCGGGCCTGTCCGAGAACCTCGCCGGCCCCGACCTCGCCATCGACGGGCTGCACGTCCAGCAGTTCCTCCTCACCACGACCGTGCCCGCCACGGGCCGCACCGACCAGCTCGCGGCCGAGAACCTCGCCGCCCAGGCGCCGGCCCTCGCCGGGCCGTGGCGGATCGAGGGCGCGAGCGGCGGCGTCCCGTTCCGCGCGGTCACCGGCGAGGCGGCGCCGGACGGCAGCGTGCCCCTCAAGATCT
>NZ_JBKFBF010000077.1:0-335 GCF_053346035.1 Methylobacterium sp. A54F
ACGGACTACATGCCGGCCGGGGACGGCTCGCACCTGATCCGCCTCGTGGAGGGCGTGCACGGCCGGGACGCCATGCGGATGGATCTCGCCCTGCGCTTCGACTACGGCTCGGCCGTGCCCTGGGTCTCCCACAACGAGCTCGGCGACCTGCGCGCCATCTCGGGCCCCCACAAGGTCGTCCTGCGCACCCGCGCCCACCTGCGCGGCGCCGGCCAGACCACGGTCCCGGACTTCACGGTGCATGCCGGCGAGAGCGTCGCCTTCACGCTGAGCTACGGCGCCTCCCACGAGGACGACCCGCCCCCGATCGAGCCCCGCAAGGTGCTCGGCGAGAC
>NZ_JBKFBF010000078.1:0-335 GCF_053346035.1 Methylobacterium sp. A54F
GGCCACGGCGGCCGGATAGGCGACGACGCCGACCCGGTCGAACATGAAGGCGACCGCGCCGGTCTCGGCGAGGCTGCCGCCGGACTTGGTGAAGGCCGTGCGCACGTCCGAGGCGGTGCGGTTGCGGTTGTCCGTCTGCGCCTCGACGATCAGGGCCGCGCCGCCGGGGCCGTAGCCCTCGTAGCGGATCTCCTCGTAGTTATCGCCCTCCCCGCCGGCCGCCTTCTTGATGGCGCGCTCGATGTTGTCCTTGGGCATGTTCTCGGCGCGGGCGGCGAGCACCGCGGCGCGCAGGCGCGGGTTCATCGCGGGGTCCGGCGTGCCGAGCTTCGCCG
>NZ_JBKFBF010000079.1:0-331 GCF_053346035.1 Methylobacterium sp. A54F
ACGCCCATTACCGGGCGACCTGGGAGATCATCGGCCGCTCGCCCCGCCGGGCCACGAAGGGCGCCCGCCTGATGGCCGCCGCCTACCGGCTCTACCTCGACGCCCTGCTCCGGCGGGGCTGGGCGCCCCCGCGGGCCCGGGTGAAACCGGGCAAGCTCGCCCTCCTCGGCGTCGCGCTCCGGCACGGGATCGTCTGATGCCGGTCAGTCACGTCGCCGGAGCGGGCCTCGCGGGCCTGGCGGCCGCGGTCGCCCTCGCGGAGCGCGGCCAGCGGGTGGTGCTGCACGAGGCCGCCAAGCAGGCGGGCGGGCGTTGCCGCTCCTACTACGAC
>NZ_JBKFBF010000008.1:0-255872 GCF_053346035.1 Methylobacterium sp. A54F
GGAGCGAACCCCAGCCCCGCCACCCGGAAGGGACCAATGGGATCTGGTATGACCCGTCGCCTCAGCCCGTCCCGAGCCGCGGCGTCGGCGGCCGGCGCCGGACCCGTCTCCTCCGACCGGGCGCCGCCCGCGTCGGGGGCGGGCTCGTCGAGCGAGATCGTGCGGGCGCCGGCATCCGCGGGGGAAGCGGCCGCGGCGGGACCGGCAGCGCCGCCCTCCGCGCGGGCGCGGGGGGCCGGCACCAGGGCGGTGCCGGCGGCGAGCAGGGCCGCCAAGGCGGCGATACGCGAGCGCGAGACGCCCATGTCCGGTCCCTCCGGGAACTGGCCGCGCGGCGGCCAAACCCTTCGTATGATTATCGTCTCAAGCGCAGCCGTGCGCAATCGCACGGCGCGCGGGGCGCGTCAGGCGGCGGCGTCCTCGGACTTCTCGTCCCCGTCGAGGCCGAGGTCCTTGAGCTTGCGGTAGAGCGTCGATCGGCCGATTCCAAGGCGGCGGGACACCTCGGACATCCGGCCGCGGTAGAACTGCAGGGCGAAGCGGATGATCTCCGCCTCCAGGGCATCCATCGGCTTCATCTCGCCCGTGTCCTCCACCACGAGGGAGAGGGCGTGGGGATCGCGCACCTCGACGCGGACGATCTCGCGCACCGGCTCCGGCGCGTTGACGGCGACGATCGGCTGGCTCGGGGCCGGCGGGATGCGCACGTCGAAACCCTGCACCTGGGCGGCGATCTGCGGGAACTCCGCCACCGTCAGCTCGTCGCAGTCGGCGAGCACCACGGCCCGGAACAGGGCGTTCTCCAGCTGGCGCACGTTGCCGGGCCAGCCGTAGCGGGTCAGCAGCGCCATCGCCTCCGGGGTAATCGCCCGGATGCGCTTGCCCTCCTCCGCCGCGAAGCGGGCGCAGAACGAGCGGACGAGGTCCGGGATGTCCTCGCGGCGCGCCCGCAGGGGCGGCAGGGTCATCGGGAAGACGTTCAGGCGGTAGTAGAGGTCCTCGCGGAAGCGGCCCTGCTTCACGAGGTCGAGGAGCGAGCGGTTGGTCGCCGAGACGAGGCGGATGTCGACCCGCACGCTGCGCTTGCCGCCGACGGGGTCGACCTCGCCCTCCTGCAGGGCGCGGAGCAGCTTCACCTGGGCGTCGAGGGGCAATTCGCCGATCTCGTCGAGGAACAGGGTGCCGCCCGAGGCCTCGACGAACTTGCCGACGTGGCGCTCGGTGGCGCCCGTGAAGGCCCCCTTCTCGTGGCCGAACAGGGTGGATTCCACGAGGTTCTCGGGGATCGCCCCGCAATTGACCGTGACGAAGGGCTTGCCGCGCCGGTCGCCCGAGCCCTGGATCGCCCGGGCCAGCACCTCCTTGCCGACGCCCGACTCGCCCTCGATGAGGACCGGGATGTTCGACTTCGCGGAGCGCTCCGCGAGGCGGATCACCCGGTCCATGTCCGGGCTCTTCGAGGCGAGATCCTTGAAGGTCAGCGAACCCGAGGCGCGGCGGCGCATCCGCCGCACCTCCTCCTCGAGCTGGTCGACCCGCAGGGCGTTCTTGATCGAGACCTGCAGCCGCTCGGCGCCCGCGGGCTTCACCACGAAGTCGACGGCGCCCGCCCGCATGGCGGTCACCACCGTGTCGATCGAGCCGTTCGAGGTCTGCACGATCACGGGCGTGTCGAGGCCGCCCTTGCGCATCTCGGCGAGCACGCCGAGCCCGTCGAGGCCGCCCGGCATCACGAGGTCGAGGAGCACCACGTCGATGCCGCTCTCGGCCCGCAGCAGGGCGAGACCCTCCTCGCCGTTCTCGGCGACCCGGGCCTCGAAGCCGAAGCGGCGCACGGCGGCCTCGGCCAGGCGGCGCTGCACGGGATCGTCGTCGACGATGAGGACCGTTGTCGACATGCGGGCATCCCTCGAGGGCTCGGCGGCGCGATCCACCCGGCCCCGGGCCAAGGCCCCGGGCCGGCGCGGCCGGCTCACCTGTTTCGTTTCGATCCGCAGGGTGGCTGAAGAGCGTAAAGCCCCGCTTAACGACGCTGCCCGGTTTTCCTGGGCTGTGACCCCTTGTCCGCAGGGGCGGGGATCCATCGAATGCGCCAGCCGCCTCTGTTGATCGCGGGGTGGTCGCGCTCGATATGACGGGGTGCGGGGCGCGCGCCGGCGATCCGCGTGCGAAGGGTGCGGCTGGAGCGGCCGCGGGCGAAGGTGCGGCCGCCATGGCCGCGGGAAGGAAACTCAAATCCATGTCGAGCCGAGCCGCCGCGATGATCGAGCCCGCCCGCAGCGCGGAGGGAACGCAGGCGGCCCGGGCCGCCGCCCGCGCGGTCGACCTCGGCGTGCTGCCCGAGTGGGACCTCTCCGACCTCTATGCCGGGCTCGACGCGCCCGAGTTCCGCGACGACCTCGCCCGCGCCGAGGCCGCCTGCCGGGACTTCGCGACGCGCTACGCCGGCCGGATCGGCGCGCTGGCCACCGGCCCCGACGCCTCGGAGCGCCTCGGGGAGGCGGTGCGCGCCTACGAGGCGATCGAGGAGCTGCTCGGCAAGCTGATGTCCTACGCGGGCCTCGTCTACTCGGGCGACACCACCGACGAGCGCCGCGCGAAGTTCTACGGCGACACCCGCGAGCGCCTTACCGCCGCCTCCGGGGACCTGCTGTTCTTCGCCCTCGAGATGAACCGCGTCGAGGACGCGGCGATGGACGCGGCCATGGCCGGCGGCCCGCTCGCGCACTACGCCCCCTGGATCGAGGACCTGCGCCGGGAGAAGCCGTTCCAGCTCGAGGACCGGATCGAGAAGCTCTTCCTCGAGAAGTCGGTCACCGCCAACGCGGCCTGGGACCGGCTGTTCAACGAGACGATCGCCTCCTTACGCTTCACGGTGCGGGGGGAGCAGCTGACGCTGGAGCCCACCCTCAACAAGCTGCAGGACGCGGACGGGACGGTCCGGCAGGACGCGGCGGCCGCCCTGAGCGAAGTCTTCCGGGCGAACCTGCGCATCTTCACGCTGATCACCAACACGCTCGCCAAGGACAAGGAGATCTCGGACCGCTGGCGGGGCTTCAAGGACGTGGCGGATGCCCGCCACCTCGCCAACCGCGTCGAGCCCGAGGTGGTCGGCGCCCTCGTCGAGGCCGTGCAGGCCGCCTATCCGCGCCTGTCGCACCGCTACTATCGCCTCAAGGCCAAGTGGTTCGGCGTCGAGGCGCTGCCCTACTGGGACCGCAACGCCCCGCTCCCCCGCGTCGAGCAGCGGACCATCCCGTGGACCGAGGCCCGTGACACCGTGCTCGACGCCTACGGCGCCTTCTCGCCGGACATGGCGGCGATCGCCAAGCAGTTCTTCGACCGGCGCTGGATCGACGCCCCGACCCGCCCCGGCAAGGCGCCGGGCGCCTTCGCGCACCCGACCGTCCCCTCCGCGCACCCCTACGTGCTGGTGAACTACCAGGGCAAGCCGCGGGACGTCATGACGCTCGCCCACGAGCTCGGCCACGGCGTCCACCAGGTGCTGGCGGGGCCGAACGGCGCCCTGATGGCCCCGACGCCCCTCACGCTCGCCGAGACCGCGAGCGTCTTCGGCGAGATGCTCACCTTCCGGCGGCTCCTGGCCGCCACCACGGACACGATCCAGCGGCGCGCGATGCTCGCCGCCAAGGTCGAGGACATGATCAACACCGTGGTGCGCCAGATCGCCTTCTACGCCTTCGAGCGGAAGGTCCACCTCGCCCGCGCCGAGGGCGAGCTGACGGCGGAGCAGATCAACGCGCTCTGGATGTCGGTGCAGGCGGAGTCCCTCGGGCCGGCGATCCGGCTGGACGCCGGCTACGAGCCCTTCTGGGCCTACATCCCGCACTTCATCCACTCGCCCTTCTACGTCTACGCCTACGCGTTCGGGGACTGCCTCGTGAACTCGCTCTACGGCGTCTACGCGAGCGCGGAGGACGGCTTCGTCGACCGCTACTTCGCCCTGCTCTCCGCCGGCGGCTCGAAGCCCTACGGCGAGCTGCTCGCGCCCTTTGGCCTCGATGCCGGCGATCCCGGCTTCTGGCAAATCGGCCTGTCGATGATCGAGGGGATGATCGCCGAACTCGAGGCCATGGAGGGGCAGGGCTGAGCGCCCCTTGGTGCGGGCCCCGCGCGATGTTATACAGGACGTATAACAACCGGCGAGGCTCGCGATGAAACTGGAAGTTAAGAAGATCGGCAACTCGACCGGTCTGATCATGCCGCGGGAGTTGCTGACGAAGCTCAATCTCCAGCAGGGCCAGTGGCTCCACGTGACCGAGCTGCCGGACGGCGGCGTGCGCCTGACGCCCTACGACCCGGACTTCGACCAAGCGATGGCCGCGGTCGAGGAGATCATGGAGGAGTACAAGGACACGCTCCGGGTCCTCGCCCAATGAGCGAGCCACGCTGGCTGACCCTTCAGGAGGTCACCGTCGCGCACGAAAAGCAGCTCAAGCGCTTCGGCGGCCCCCCCGGCATCCGCGACGCGAACGCCCTCGGTTCGGCGCTTGAACGACCCGTCAACCGCTGGCGATACGAGGAGGGCGACCTCGCCGCCCTCGCGGCCGCCTACGCGTTCGGTCTCGCGCGCAACCACGCCTTCGTGGACGGGAACAAGCGCATCGCCTTCGTGGCGATGATGCTGTTTCTGCGCCTGAACGACGTCGCCTTCCGGCCGGACCCGGCCCAAGCCACGGCCATCATCCTCAGCCTCACAGCGGGCGAGATCGACGAAGCCGGCCTCACCCGCTGGATCCGGGACAACTGGCCGGCTTGAGCCCGAAGGCAGGCCGCGGCGCCGCGCCCCAGCGCCCTGGTGCGGGGCCGGGCGCGGCTTATCTGCTGACGGAGCCCCGACAGAGTCCTGCCCCATGTCCGAGACCGACCGCGAAGCGAACCGCTTCACCGCCCGCGCGAGCCGCTACGCCCGGGTCGGCGCCAACGTGGGCGGCGTCGCCGCCCGGATGGCCGGCGCGCGGCTGTTCGGCAAGGAGGGCACCACCAACGCCGCCGCCCTCGCGCAGGCGCTGGGCGGGCTGAAGGGCCCGATCATGAAGGTGGCGCAGCTCCTCGCCACCGTGCCGGACCTGCTGCCGCCCGAGTACGCCGCCGAGCTGCAGAAGCTCCAGGCGGACGCGCCCCCCATGGGCGCGGCCTTCGTGAAGCGGCGGATGATGGCGGAGCTCGGGGCCGACTGGCAGACCCGGTTCGCGGCCTTCGACCTGAAGCCCGCCGCGGCCGCTTCGCTCGGCCAGGTCCACAGGGCGAAATCCCTGGACGGCCAGGACCTTGCCTGCAAGCTTCAATACCCCGACATGCAATCGGCCGTGGAGGCGGACCTCAAGCAGCTCGGCGCAGCCTTCGCGCTCCACCGCCGCATGAACTCCTGGCTCGATACCCGTGAGATCGCTAAGGAAATCGGCGACCGGGTGCGGGAGGAACTGGACTACGCCCGCGAGGCGAAGCACGCCGCGCTCTATGGTGCGGTCCTACGCGACATCGAGGCTGTCCGGGTGCCGAGCGTGCACACGGACCTCTCTACGCGGCGCCTCCTCACCCTCGGCTGGCTCGACGGCGAGCGCATCCTCAGCTTCTCGGACGAGCCGGTCGAGATCCGCAACCGCATCGCCCAGGCGATGTTCAAGGCGTGGTGGCACCCCTTCAGCCGCGCCGCGGTCATCCACGGCGACCCCCACCTCGGCAACTACACCGTCTTCACCGAGGGCGGCGAGGCCCAGGGCATCAACCTCCTCGACTATGGCTGCGTGCGCATCTTCCATCCACGCTTCGTGGGCGGCGTGGTCGACCTCTACCGCGGGCTCCTCACCGGCGACGAGCCGCGCATCGTCCACGCCTACGAGGTGTGGGGCTTCAAGAACCTCAATCGCGAGTTGATCGAGATCCTCAACATCTGGGCGCGCTTCATCTACGGGCCCCTCCTGGAGGACCGCACCCGCACGGTGGCGGACGGCGTGAAGCCCGGGGAGTACGGAAGGCGGCAGGCCTTCGAGGTGCACCAGGCCCTGAAGGAGCGCGGCCCCGTGACGGTGCCGCAGGAATTCGTCTTCATGGACCGGGCGGCGGTCGGGCTCGGGGCGGTGTTCCTGCACCTGCGCTCGGAGCTGAATTATCACCGGCTGTTCGAGGCCGAGATCGAGAGCTTCTCGCTCGACGCGCTGGCCGCCCGGCAGGCCGAGGCGCTGTCGGCCGTGGAGCTGCCGCAGCCGGCCTGAAATGGGCGCGGCCGTCCCGGCGCGCGGCCGCGCGCAATTCGGTTGAGCGCAGGCAGGCGGCGGGCCGTTGCCGATTGCGACACGGCAATGCTTGCGTTAAATCCGCTCGACCTCAATGAGATGACGTCTAGGGAACGAGCGCGCGATGGCCGAGACGAAGACCGTATCCTCTGGGGTGCCCTACAGCCCGGCGATGGACGGCAGCACCCACGAGCAGACCTATCGGGGCTTCGTTCGGTTCGTTGAGATCGCGACCGGCGTGGTGATCTGCTGGGTCCTCGCCCTCGCCGTCGGCGGCGTCCGCGAGGCCTGGATCACCGCGATCGTCGGCGTGGTGCTGTCGGCCGGCGCCGGCACCCTGGGCGCGCTCTCGCCGAGCATCGGCTGGAAGGCCCCCTTCGTTGTCGGCGTGCTCCTCGCGCTCTATCTCGCCTTCGCCTGAGCTTCCGGCCTCACCGACCGGGAGTTACATTTAGACCGTTTCCATCAGCCCAACCGGATCGCCTGCCTCGAAAAGTCGTGGGACTTCGCGCATTCGGTTGCGGTCAATCGATAGGGGGTTCCCGCATGCGCATCGCTGTGCTGTCGGAGGTCGATGCCGCGGAGCCGCGGGTGGCGGCGGTGCCGGAAACGGTCAAGAAGTTCATGGCCCTCGGGGCCGACGTCGTGGTCCAGTCCGGAGCCGGGCTGAAGGCCGGCGTTCCGGACAGCGAGTACGAGGCCGTGGGCGCGACGCTCGCCGCCTCGGCCGAGGAAGCGGCCCGCGACGCCGACCTCGTGCTCAAGGTGCGCCGCCCGGCGGCCGAGGAGCTGAAGCTCCTCAAGCCCGGCACGGTCGTGGTCGCCATCATGGACCCCTACGGCCACGAGGCCGAGCTCCAGGCCATGGCCGAGGCGGGTGTCTCCGCCTTCGCCATGGAGCTGATGCCCCGCATCACCCGCGCGCAGGTGATGGACGTTCTCTCCTCCCAGGCGAACCTCGCGGGCTACCGCGCCGTGGTCGACGGCGCTTCCGAATACGGTCGCTCGATGCCCATGATGATGACGGCGGCCGGCACAGTGCCGGCGGCCCGCGTCTTCGTGATGGGCGTCGGCGTCGCCGGTCTCCAGGCCATCGCCACCGCCCGCCGCATGGGCGCCGTCGTGACCGCCACGGACGTGCGGCCCGCCACCAAGGAGCAGGTCGAGTCCCTCGGCGCCAAGTTCGTGGCCGTCGAGGACGACGAGTTCAAGCAGGCCGAGACCTCGGGCGGCTACGCCAAGGAGATGTCGGCCGAGTACCAGGCGAAGCAGGCCGAACTCGTGAAGGGCCACATCGCCAAGCAGGACATCGTCATCACCACGGCGCTGATCCCGGGCCGCCCCGCCCCGAAGCTCGTCTCCGAGGAGATGGTCGCCTCGATGAAGCCGGGCTCGGTCCTCATCGACCTGGCGGTCGAGCGCGGCGGCAACGTCGCGGGTGCCAAGGCGGGCGAGATCGTCACCACGGACAAGGGCGTGAAGATCGTCGGCCACCTCAACGTGCCGGGCCGGCTCGCCGCCACGGCCTCCAGCCTCTACGCGCGCAACCTCTACGCCTTCCTGGAGACCCTGATCGACAAGGAGACGAAGGCGCTCGCGATCAAGTGGGACGACGAACTCGTCAAGGCGACGAACCTCACCCGCGACGGGTCGGTGGTGCACGCCTCCTTCCAGCCCAAAGCAGCCTGATCAGGGGGACGACAACCGATGGCTACCCTTCCCGCTGACCAGGCGGCCGACCAGACCCGCGTGCTCGCGGACACGGCCCGCGCCGCCGCCGCCGCCGCCCGCAACGCCGCCGACCAGGCCCAGTCGATCGCCGACGGCCTCGGCCACGGCGTCGCCGCCGCCACGCACGGCGCCGTCGACCCCACCGTGTTCCGCCTCGCGATCTTCGTGCTCGCGATCTTCGTGGGCTACTACGTGGTCTGGTCGGTGACGCCGGCCCTGCACACGCCGCTGATGTCGGTCACCAACGCGATCTCGTCGGTGATCATCGTCGGCGCGATCCTCGCCGCCGGCGTGCCCCTCGTGGAGCACGGCACCGGCTGGGCGCGGTTCTTCGGCTTCATCGCCATCATCCTCGCCAGCGTGAACATCTTCGGCGGCTTCCTGGTCACCCAGCGCATGCTCGGCATGTACAAGAAGAAGGGCTGAGGCGATGTCCGAGAACGTCTCGTCCCTTCTCTACATCGTCTCCGGCGTCCTGTTCATCATGGCGCTGCGGGGGCTCTCCCACCCCACGACCTCCCGGCAGGGCAACCTGTACGGCATGATCGGCATGGGGCTGGCGATCCTGACGACCCTGGTCGGCCATCCGCCGGCCGGCTTCGGCGCCTGGATCCTGGTGCTGCTCGGCCTCGGCATCGGCGGCGGCGCCGGCGCGGTGATCGCCAAGCGCGTGCCGATGACGGCGATGCCGCAGCTGGTCGCCGCCTTCCACTCCCTGGTCGGCCTCGCGGCCGTGGCGGTGGCGGCCGGCGCTCTCTACGCCCCGCAGGCCTTCGGCATCGTCGAGGGCGGCCACATCCACGGGCAGTCCCTGTTCGAGATGGGCCTCGGCGTGGCCATCGGCGCCATCACCTTCACGGGCTCGGTCATCGCCTTCGCCAAGCTCGACGGGCGCATGTCCGGCAAGCCGATCATCCTGCCCCAGCGCCATGCCATCAACATCGCGCTAGCCATCGCCCTCGTCGCGCTGCTCGCGATCTTCATCGGCACCGAGAGCAAGGCGGCGTTCTGGCTGATCGTGCTCGTGTCGCTGGTGCTCGGCGGCCTGCTCATCATCCCGATCGGCGGCGCCGACATGCCCGTCGTCGTGTCGATGCTGAACTCCTACTCGGGCTGGGCCGCGGCCGGCATCGGCTTCACCCTCGGCAACCTCGCGCTGATCATCACCGGCTCGCTGGTCGGCTCCTCGGGCGCGATCCTGTCCTACATCATGTGCCACGCGATGAACCGCTCGTTCATCTCGGTCATCCTCGGCGGCTTCGGCGGCGACACCGCCGCGGCCGGCGGCGGCGAGGTCGAGACGCGGCCCGTCAAGCAGGGCTCGGCGGACGATGCGGCCTACATCATGAAGAACGCCGAGCGCGTCATCATCGTGCCGGGCTACGGCATGGCGGTCGCGCAGGCGCAGCACAGCCTGCGCGAGATGGCCGACCTCCTCAAGAAGGAGGGTGTGGACGTGAAGTACGCCATCCATCCGGTGGCGGGCCGCATGCCGGGCCACATGAACGTGCTGCTCGCCGAGGCCAACGTGCCCTACGACGAGGTGTTCGAGCTCGAGGACATCAACGGCGAGTTCCCGCAGGCCGACGTCGCCTTCGTGATCGGCGCCAACGACGTCACGAACCCGGCCGCCAAGACCGACAAGGCCTCGCCGATCTACGGCATGCCGATCCTCGACGTCGAGAAGGCCAAGACCGTGCTGTTCATCAAGCGCGGCATGGGCTCCGGCTACGCGGGCGTCGAGAACGAGGTGTTCTTCCGCGACAACACCATGATGCTGTTCGGCGACGCCAAGAAGGTCGTGGACTCGATCCTCAAGAACCTCTGACGGTCCGCAAATCGGTCCGGCCGCGGGGCGGGCGCTCGGAGCGCCCGCCCCCACGCGTTTTGGGGCCGAGGCGTCGCAGCCGCGCCGCAGCGCGGGCCGCCGGATGCGGCTATGGTGGCCCCCGTGTCCGCCGCTGCCGCCATGCCCGACCCGCGCGCCTTCCTCGACGTCACCGCCTCGATCCTCGGGCGGCCCTGGCGCGCGCGCTGCGAGGCTCCCGCCATCCAGGCCCACGCGGCAGTGATGACGCAGGCCCACGGCCTGCCGGACCTGCTCGCGCGCGTGCTCGCCGGGCGCGGCGTCCTGCCGGTCGAGGCGGAGGCCTACCTTCGCCCGCGCCTGCGCGACCTGATGCCGGACCCGGACTGCCTCCTCGACATGGAGGCGGCGACCCGGCGCCTCGCCCGCGCGGTGCGCCACGGCGAGACCGTGGCGATCTTCGGCGACTACGACGTCGACGGCGCCGCGAGCGCCGCCCTGATGGCGGGCTACCTGCGCGATCTCGGGGTGCCGGTGCGCATCCATATCCCCGACCGGATCACGGAGGGCTACGGCCCCAATGCCGAGGCCGTGCGGGCCCTCGCCGAGGGGGGCGCGAGCCTCCTCGTCACCGTCGATTGCGGCACGGCCGGCCACGGCCCGCTGGAGGTCGCCCAGAAGATCGGCCTCGACGTCGTGGTGCTCGATCATCACGGCGCGCCCGAGCAGCTGCCGCCGGCCCGCGCCGTGGTGAACCCGAACCGGCTCGACGACCTGTCGGGCCTCGGCCACCTCTGCGCGGCGGGGATCGTCTTCCTGACCCTCGTCGCCCTCAACCGCACCCTGCGCCGGGAGCGCTTCTTCCAGGACCGCCGCGAACCCGTCCTCACCGACGCCCTCGATCTCGTGGCGCTCGCCACCGTGGCCGACGTGGTGCCTTTGGTCGGCCTCAACCGGGCCTTCGTGGTCCAGGGCCTCGCGGTGATGCGCGGGCGGGGGCGGCGAGGCCTCGCGGCCCTCCTCGATGCGGCGGCGCTGAGCGAGGCCCCGGAGGCCTGGCACCTCGGCTACCTGCTCGGGCCCCGCATCAACGCGGGCGGGCGCATCGGCGATGCCGGGCTCGGTGCCCGCCTGCTCACCACGGATGACCCGGGCGAGGCGGCCCGCATCGCGGCGGAGCTCGACCGGCTCAACCGGGAGCGGCAGGCCATCGAGGCGCTGGCTGTGGCCGAGGCCGAGGCGGAGATGGACCGCGCCCTCGCCGACGACCCGGATCGCCCGATCCTCGTCGCGGCCTCGACCGAGTGGCACCCCGGGATCGTCGGGCTGATCGCCGCGCGCCTCAAGGAGCGGTTCGGCCGCCCCGCCTTCGCGTTCGCGCAGCGGCCGGACGGCACCGCGACCGGCTCGGGCCGCTCGATCCTCGGCGTCGACCTCGGCCAGGCGGTGCGCCTCGGCGTCGAGACCGGCCTCGCCCTGAAGGGCGGCGGCCACGCCATGGCGGCGGGCGCCACCCTGGGGGAGGGCGGCCTCGCGGCCTTCGAGCGGCACCTGCGCGATATCCTCGCCCCGGCGGTGGGCGCCGCGCGGGCCGTCGACGCCCTGCTGGTCGACGGCAGCCTCAGCGCCGGCGGAGCGACCGCGGAGACCGTCCGCCTGATCCAGCGCGCCGGTCCCTTCGGCCAGGGGGCGCCGGAGCCCGTCTTCGCCCTGCCGCGCCATCGCGTGGTCGATGCGGGCGTGGTCGGCAATGGGCACGTCCGCGCCCGCCTGCGCAGCCGCGACGGGCAGGCCCTCGGGGCGATCAGCTTCCGGGCGGCGCAAGGGCCCCTCGGCCGCGCTCTTCTGGAGGGTATCGGCCGCGAGTTCCACGTGGCCGGCACGCTCGCCTGCGACCGCTGGCGCGGGGCGGAGCGCGCCCAGCTCCGCATCTGCGACCTCGCGCCCACGAGCTGAAGAACGGTGGGGCGAGAGGGCAGGGAGCAGTGGGAATCTCGCCGGTTGACACCCGCCTCCCCCCTCACCATAAGGACGTCGCGCGGCCCGGCGGGCCACGCTGTTTGGGGGAATGTCCCGAGCGGCAAAGGGGGCGGACTGTAAATCCGCTGCGTAAGCTTCGTAGGTTCGAGTCCTACTTCCCCCACC
This sequence comes from Methylobacterium sp. A54F, assembly GCF_053346035.1. Taxonomy (NCBI): domain Bacteria; kingdom Pseudomonadati; phylum Pseudomonadota; class Alphaproteobacteria; order Hyphomicrobiales; family Methylobacteriaceae; genus Methylobacterium; species Methylobacterium sp. A54F. The sequence continues at coordinate 11,941 of NZ_JBKFBF010000008.1, forward strand.
AAGCATCCATCCTCGCACGAACCTCCCGGCGGTCGTCCCGACCGAACGATGTCGTGCGCGGCGCCTTCTCAAGGCGACGGGGCCGTGCTATCCGGCGGCCCACGCGGGTGTAGCTCAATGGTAGAGCAGCAGCCTTCCAAGCTGAATACGAGGGTTCGATTCCCTTCACCCGCTCCACGCCTCCTCGCCCCTGCGGCGTCCCCCGAGGCTGATCGGCACTCCGGCATACCTTCCGTCGAATAGTCCGCCCCCTCGGCGCCCGTGACGCCCGCGCAGGCACGTGGGGTCGCGTCCGCGCGTCCGGATCCCCCCTGCGGGTCTTGCGAGAAGCAAGAAGGGCGGCCACCCGGCAGGGTGACCGCCCTCTCATGAAGCGACCGGGTCCGCGCGGGACCCGGCAGCGTCTCAGAAGCCGCCGAACTTGTAGTTCAGGCCGGCCTTGATGATGTCGCCCTCGGTGCGGAAGCGGGTCGTGTAGGAGCCGTTCGCCGTGGCGACGAACTGGGCGCCCGTCGACGGGTTGATGCTGCTCACGAGCACGTTGCGGCTGCCGAGGTCGTAGTGCAGGTACTCGGCCTTGAAGGTGACCGCCTCGGACTTGATGCCGAGGTACTTGCCGATGCTGAAGACGTTCAGGAAGCTGTCGGTCGGGATGGCGTACTCGATGCCGCCGCCGTAGGCGTAGCCGGTCTCGAGATCGTCGTAGCGGCCCGCGTAGGCGAGCGGGAAGCCGGCCGCGGCGTTGTTGCTGAGGAAGCGGGCATCGTAGAACACGTTGCCGTAGGCGAAGCCGCCGGTCCCGTACACCAGGAAGCGGTCGAAGGCGTAGCCGACGCGGCCCGTGGCGGTGCCGAGCCAGTCGAGGCTCTGGCGGTAGACGCTCGGATCATTGAGGCCGCTGATGTAGGTGCGGCCGCGGGTCAGGTCCGTCCAGGTCCAGGAGGCCTCGACGCCGACCACGATGCCGGAGCCCGGCGTGAACTGGTAGTTGTAGCCGATGTTACCGCCGATGCGGCCGACCTTGTCGGTCTCGGCGCTGAAGGACGGCGCGCGGCGGCCGAGCGCGACGTTGGAGACCGTGTTGGTGAAGTTCGGGGCCAGCAGCGGGCCGGCGCCGGCGCCGTTGTTGCCGACGGTGCGGATCGCGCCGTTGTCGGTGATGCCGTAGGACGCGTAGGTACCCGCGTAGAAGCCGGTCCAGGTGAAGACCGGGATGGGCGTGAAGACCGGCGGCGCGGCGCGGCGCGGCAGGTCGGCGGCGGAGGCCGCACCGGCGAGGACGGCCGTGGCGGCGCCCGCGAGAAGAATCTGCCTGATCATGATGATGTCCCGAGGTTCCCCGTCAGCTATCGTAAGCTGTACCCAGTTAAGCTGGCGGCCTCCTCATCAGCTATGCCCGTCGTGCCACACTCTGGACAGAATGCGGCCCGCCCGGGGGCCTTCCGCCGATTTTTTTCCCTGCCTCGGCCGGGGCGATGCAGGTCGGCGCGCCGCGGCCGGCCGGGCGCCCCTTGATCAAAGGACGGCGAGCCTCTAAGCGATCCGCGCTTTTCGCCCGGCTCGACGACCGTGAGGGCGACCGTTCGGGCGCGCGGGCGCGCACCCTGCTTCTTGGGAAGTGAGACGATGGCCAAAGAGAAGTTTTCGCGCACGAAGCCGCACTGCAACATTGGGACGATCGGCCACGTCGACCACGGCAAGACGTCGCTGACGGCGGCGATCACGAAGGTGCTGGCGGAGTCGGGTGGCGCGACGTTCACGGCCTACGACCAGATCGACAAGGCGCCGGAGGAGAAGGCGCGCGGGATCACCATCTCGACGGCGCACGTGGAGTACGAGACGCAGAACCGCCACTACGCGCACGTGGACTGCCCCGGCCACGCCGACTACGTGAAGAACATGATCACGGGTGCGGCGCAGATGGACGGGGCGATCCTGGTGGTCTCGGCCGCCGACGGCCCGATGCCGCAGACGCGCGAGCACATCCTGCTGGCCCGCCAGGTGGGCGTGCCGGCGCTGGTGGTGTTCCTCAACAAGGTCGACATGGTCGACGACGAGGAGCTCCTGGAGCTGGTCGAGCTCGAGGTGCGCGAGCTTCTCTCGAAGTACGACTTCCCCGGTGACGACATCCCGATCACCAAGGGCTCGGCCCTGATGGCGCTCGAGGACAAGGAGCCGAAGATCGGCCGCGAGGCGGTGCTGGCGCTGATGGCGACGGTGGACGAGTACATCCCGCAGCCGGAGCGTCCGATCGACCTGCCGTTCCTGATGCCGATCGAGGACGTGTTCTCGATCTCGGGGCGCGGCACGGTGGTGACGGGTCGCGTGGAGCGCGGCATCGTGAAGGTCGGCGAGACGGTGGAGATCGTCGGGATCCGGGCGACCACGACGACGACGGTGACGGGCGTGGAGATGTTCCGCAAGCTGCTCGACCAGGGCCAGGCTGGCGACAACGTGGGCGTCCTGCTGCGCGGCACGAAGCGCGAAGACGTGGAGCGGGGCCAGGTGGTGTGCAAGCCGGGCTCGGTGAAGCCGCACACTAAGTTCAAGGCCGAGGCCTACATCCTGACCAAGGAGGAGGGCGGTCGCCACACGCCGTTCTTCACCAACTACCGGCCGCAGTTCTACTTCCGCACCACCGACGTGACGGGCGTGTGCACGCTGCCGGAGGGCACCGAGATGGTGATGCCGGGCGACAACGTCACCATGGACGTCGCCCTGATCGTGCCGGTCGCCATGGAGGAGAAGCTGCGCTTCGCCATCCGCGAGGGCGGACGCACCGTCGGAGCTGGCGTCGTCGCAGCCATCGTCGAGTAGGATCGGGGCGCGGGTGAGAATACACCCGCGACGCGATCTGACCTGACATCACTACGCGCTCGACTTGCATTAATCGCTGCAAGGGTGCGTTTTATCAATCCTTCGCCGGCCCTCGTCTTGACGAGGCGCCGGCGAAATTGTCTTCCTGCTTCGTCGCCGATCGACGGGGGTGCAGGATGGTGGTGAACGCTCCGGCCGCGCGGCCGTCCCGTCGCAGCATCCTGGGGTTCGGGCTGGGGTTCGGGCTCGGCCTCCTCCTGCCGGCCGCGGCGCGGGCCGACGCGCTGACGGATGGCCGCTTCCACCGCGAGGTCGCGGGGATCCTCCGGGCCGTGCGGCCCGACGCGCGGATCATCCCCGATCCGGACCCGCTGCAGATCCGCATCGATCGCCAGACCCTGTACCTTGGCGACCTGTACAAGACGGTCGAGGGCCTGGCTCCCGCCGACCGGCGCAGGACGATCGAGACGCACCTGACGCGCGCCCTCGCGGCCGCCTGCGGACCGCGCTGCGGCGGCGAGGGTCCGAGCTTCGCCGAGGCCAAGGCGCGCCTGCGCATCCAGCTCTCGTCGAAGGCGGCACTCGGCGGGACCGACTTGCTGGTGCATCGGCCCTTCTCCGACCAGCTGGCGGTCACCTACGTCCTCGACGACAAGGACCGCTATCAGTACGTGACCCGGGCGATGTTCGAGGATTGGGGCATCGAGGCCGCCGCCCTCGAAGGACAGGCGAGCGCCAACCTCGAGACGGCCTCCGCCGATGCGGACATCTCCCTCGCCGTGGCGGACGGTGTGCCGGTCCTCGCCATGGTGATGACGGGCGACGGCTACGACGCCGCCCGCCTCCTCCTGCCGGGCTACCTGGGCTCATTGCGCAGGGCCCTCAAGGCGGATGCGCTGACCGTCGCGGCCCCGACGCGGGACCTTCTCATGGCGTGGCCGGCGGACAGCCCGGCCCGGGCAGCCTTCGCGGCGGACGTGCGGGCGCAGATGCGGCGGGGTCCCTACGGCCGCAGCGACGAGCTGTTCCGCTCCGACGCCGCCGGCCTGCGCCCCCTCGCCGGGCGCGAGCTCACCGACCACGGGCGGTGAGGACCGCGCGGCCCGCACCTCTTGCGCCTCGCGCCGCGATGGGGCATGGAGCGTGGCGCCTAGGAGTGTAGCTCAACTGGTCAGAGCGCCGGTCTCCAAAACCGGAGGTTGCGGGTTCGAGTCCCTCCACTCCTGCCAGTTCATTCCCGGCCTGCTCCTCCGCTCCGTCCCGCGTCGACGCCCTGTCGACAAGGCGTCCGACTTGCGCTAGAGCGGGCGCATTCCGAGATCCTCGAAGGTTGCCGGTGCGGGTCCTGCCCGACACCGGACTGCCTCATTCTCGGACAGACGCGGTCCCCGACGCCATGGCATCGAACGAAGCGACGAAGAAACTGGACGTGACGCGCGGCGCCCCGCGCGGAGCGTCGACGCCGACGCCGCCGCGTCAGACGCCGCCGGCACGCCCCGCGCAGAAGCGCGTCGGCCCCATGGAGTTCCTCGCGCAGGTCCGGGACGAGGGCCGCAAGGTCACCTGGCCGACCCGCAAGGAGACCACGGTCACAACCATCATGGTGTTCATCATGGTGGTGCTCGCGAGCCTGTTCTTCACCGTGGTGGATCAGGCCCTGCGCTACCTCGTCGGCCTGATCCTCGGGGTCTGAAGTCTCGCAAAGATTGGTGCGGGCCGCCTCGGCGGCGCGCGGACGTCCGGAGTTGAACTGAGCCGTGTCGAAGCGCTGGTACATCGTCCACGCCTACTCGAACTTCGAGAACAAGGTCGCCCAGTCCATCAAGGATCAGGCGGCGCAGCGCGGACTCCTGGAGCTCTTCGACGAGGTCATGGTCCCGACCGAGAAGGTCGTGGAGGTGCGCCGCGGCCGCAAGGTCGATGCCGAGCGCAAGTTCTTCCCCGGCTACGTCCTGGTGAAGTGTGACCTCACCGACGAGGTCTACCACCTCATCAAGAACACCCCGAAAGTCACGGGCTTCCTCGGAGCCGACAAGTCGAAGCCGGTTCCGATCCCGGATGCCGAGGCCGAGCGCATCAAGGGTCAGGTCGCCGAGGGCGTCGACCGGCCGAAGCCGTCGATCTCCTTCGAGATCGGCGAGACGGTGCGGGTCGCCGACGGCCCCTTCGCGAGCTTCAACGGCACCGTCGAGGAGATCGACGAGAGCCGTTCGCGCCTCAAGGTCGCCGTGTCGATCTTCGGGCGCGCCACTCCGGTGGAACTCGAATACGCGCAGGTCGAGAAGGCCTGAACGTAGAGCGAGTAGGGAGTAGCGAATAGCGCGTAGCGGGCGTCTCCGCAGGCTCCGGCCGTCATGCCGGGCTCGGCAGCCCTATTCGCTATTCGCTACTCCCTACTCGCTCAAAACCCCGCGGGAGGTCCGCCCGGTTCGCCGCCGGGAGCCACGGGCCGCACCGCGACCTGCAACCGTCCGCACCGCCGGAGCCCTAGGCAGCCCGGCGGCGGGCAAGATTTGGGAGCAGTCCCATGGCGAAGAAGATCACGGGCTACGTGAAGCTTCAGGTCCCGGCCGGCGCCGCCAACCCGTCGCCGCCGATCGGTCCCGCGCTCGGTCAGCGCGGCCTCAACATCATGGAATTCTGCAAGGCCTTCAACGCGAAGACCGCGCAGATGGAGAAGGGCACCCCGATCCCGGTGATCATCACCGCGTATCAGGACCGCAGCTTCACCTTCGAGATGAAGCAGCCCCCGGTCACCTTCTTCCTGAAGAAGGCCGCCGGCTTGAAGCTCGGCAAGAAGCCGGCCTCCGGCTCGAAGACCCCGGGCAAGGGCCCGACGGTCGGAAAGGTCACGGAAGCCCAGCTCCGCGAGATCGCCGAGCGGAAGATGCCCGACCTCAACTGCGATTCGGTCGAAGCGGCCGTCGCGATGATCCGTGGCTCCGCGCGGGCCATGGGCCTCGACGTCGTCGCGTAAGGGAGGGCATCATGGCACGTGAAGGAAAGCGCATCCGCTCGGCCCGCGAGGGCATCGAGCCGACCAAGCTCTACGCCCTCGGCGACGCGATCGCCCTGGTGAAGGAGCGGGCGAACGCGAAGTTCGACGAGACCGTCGAGATCTCGATGAACCTCGGCGTCGACCCCCGCCACGCCGACCAGATGGTCCGCGGCGTCTGCAACCTGCCGAACGGTTCCGGCCGCACGGTGCGCGTCGCGGTGTTCGCCCGCGGCGCCAAGGCCGACGAGGCCAAGGCCGCCGGCGCCGACATCGTGGGCGCCGAGGACCTCCTCGAGATCGTCCAGGGCGGCAAGATCGAGTTCGACCGCTGCATCGCGACGCCGGATCTGATGCCCCTCGTGGGCCGCCTCGGCAAGGTGCTGGGCCCGCGCGGCCTGATGCCGAACCCGAAGGTCGGCACCGTCACGATGGACGTGAAGGGTGCGGTCGCGGGCGCCAAGGGCGGCTCCGTCGAGTTCCGCGTCGAGAAGGCCGGCATCGTGCATGCCGGCATCGGCAAGGTCTCGTTCGACGCGCAGAAGCTCGTCGAGAACATCAAGGCCTTCGCGGACGCCGTCGCCAAGGCGAAGCCCGCGGGCGCCAAGGGCACCTACATCCAGCGCATCGCCGTCACCTCGACGATGGGCCCGGGCGTCAAGGTGGAGCCCGGCACCGTCCTGACCGCCTGAGCGGTCTCGACCAGACCTAGAGAGCGCCCGGCCGTCCGCGGCCGGGCGCTCTCGCGTTCAAGGGACCGCGAGGGCGACGAAATCGCAGCCGTGCGGCACAAACGATTTCGTGCCGGGGGAAGACCACCTGCGCCGTAGCGTGCTAGACAGCGGCCCATGCGCTGCTCCCTCCCGGTCACGTCCCGCCGACGCATCCTCTGCGTCTTTCCCGCCTACACGCCGTCCTTCGGAACGTTCTCACACGCCTACCCCCTGATGGGCGGCGTGAAGGCGTTCATGCCGCCCCAGGGGCTCCTGCTGATCGCGGCCTACATGCCCGAGGCGTGGGAGTGCCGCTTCATCGACGAGAACATCCGGCGCACCACGCCCGACGAGTTCGGGTGGGCCGACGCGGTGTTCGTCTCGGGGATGCACATCCAGGAGCCGCAGATCCACGAGATCCGCGCCCGCGCGCACGCTGCCGGCAAGGTGACGGTGCTGGGCGGTCCCTCGGTGTCCGGCTGCCCCGAGAAGTACGACGACTTCGACTACCTCCACCTCGGCGAGATCGGGGACGCCACGGACCAGCTCGTGGAGATCCTCGATCGCAGCGTCGCGCGGCCCGCCGGCCCGGTGCGGCTCGAGACGAAGGACCGCCTGGCGCTGGCCGACTTCCCGGCCCCGGCCTACGAGGCGGCACCGCTGAAGCGCTACCTGATCGGCTCCCTGCAGTTCTCGTCGGGCTGCCCCTATCGCTGCGAGTTCTGCGACATCCCACAGCTCTACGGTCGCCAGCCCCGGCTCAAGACCCCGGAGCAGATGTGCTCCGAGCTCGACGCCATCATCAGCCAGCCCGGCCACCCGGCGGTGGTCTACTTCGTCGACGACAACTTCATCGGCAACCGCAAGGCGACGCGGGACATGCTCCCTCACCTCGTCGCCTGGCAGAAGCGGAACGACTACCCGCTGCAGTTCGCCTGCGAGGCGACCCTCAACATGGCCAAGCAGCCCGAGATCCTCGAGCTGATGCGCCAGGCGAACTTCATGACCGTCTTCGTCGGCATTGAGACACCGGAGGAGGAGGCCCTCGCCGGCATCGACAAGAAGCACAACGCCGCGGTGCCGATGTACGAGGCGATCGAGACCCTCAACAGCTACGGTCTGGAGGTGACCTCGGGCATCATCCTCGGCCTCGACACCGACACCGACCGGTCCGAGGACAACCTGATCGACTTCATCGACCGCTCCGCCATCCCGGTGCTGACGATCAACCTGCTCCAGGCCCTGCCGAAGACGCCCCTGTGGGACCGGCTGGAGCGGGAGAACCGCCTCGTGCACGACGCCGCCCTCGAATCGAACGTGCTGTTCAAGCGCCCCCACGACAGCGTGGTGGCGAGCTGGCGCCGAGCGATCGCCCATGCCTACGCACCGGAGAAGATCTTCGAGCGCTTCAAGCACCAGTGCGACGTGACCTACCCGCACCGGATCACGACGCCCACGAAGGGCAAGCTCACCGCCACGAACCTGCGGCGCGGCCTGATCCTCGGCTTCAACATCATCACCCGGGTCGGGCTGTTCTCGGACTACCGCGGCCCCTTCTGGCGGGCGGCCGCGCATGCCCTGCGGAAAGGTCAGATCGAGGCGGTGTTCAACATGGGCTTCGTCGCCCACCACCTGATCCGCTTCACCCGCGAGGCCCTGCGCGGCGAGCACAACGCCTCGTTCTACGCGGCCAAGGCCGCCGAGACGGAGGCGGCGCGGCAGCGGACCTGGTGGGAGAATGCCCGCCGCCGCCTGACCCCGGAGCGCGAGGCCGCCTGAGACGGGCGCGGGGCGTGGGAGGGGCGTCGCACCCCGGCGTGCTGCGGCGCGGCGAGGGCGCTTGCCTGCGACCGAAAAGTCGCGCTTTGGGCCTTGGCAGGCCGCTTGCTAGGCTCTATACACCGCGCTCCACGAATTCACACTTTCGTAGGGAGGCGACCGATCGGTCGCATTCCGCATGAGGTGTCGCCCGGGCAACCGGGTGGCTATGGCCGGAAGGGCTCGGAGGGCGAAACACCCGCCGCAGCCGCGTCCGGCCATGTCCTGTCCGAGACTGCAGGCGCCGGCTCGCCGGCTTAATTCCCCAGCCTGCACAGACGGGGATGACCGAATTGAAGTTGCCTCGCCGGCCCGCTTCCCGCGGGGCTGCGGGGTATCGGTTTGAACCATCTCGCCCAGGTCGGCGCCCCAAGCGGGCGGCGTCCGGGGACAGGGCCGCGAAGCGTCGTCCAGGACGTTCCGGTCTGATCAAGGCCGAGTTCCGTTCCGGGCGGCATGTGCAACCGGCGGACCCGATCCCGGGTTCCGCCAACCGGAGAGAGCCCCAGTGGACCGGACAGCTAAAGCTGATCTCGTCTCGACGCTCAACGGCGTGTTCGCATCGAGCGCCGTGGTCGTCGTGGCCCACTACAAGGGCCTCACGGTCGCCGACATGCAGAAGCTGCGCTCGCAGATGAAGCAGGCCGGCGCCACCGTGAAGGTCGCCAAGAACCGCCTCGCCAACATCGCTCTCGATGGCACGGACGTCGCCTCCATCAAGCCCCTCCTGAAGGGCCCGACCCTGCTCGCCTATTCGAGCGATCCGGTCGCGGCCGCCAAGGTGGCGGTGGATTTCGCCAAGGTGAACGACAAGCTCGTGATCCTCGGCGGCGCCATGGGAACGACAGCCCTGAACCCGGACGGCGTGAAGGCCCTCGCCTCGCTCCCGTCCCTCGACGAACTGCGCGCCAAGATCGTGGGCCTCGTGCAGGCTCCCGCGACCAAGATCGCCCAGGTCGTCAATGCGCCGGCGGCCAAGCTCGCCCGCGTGTTCGGGGCCTATGCCACCAAGGACGAAGCGGCCTGAGGCCGTCTCACCCCCTTGAACAACCACAGCGTTCAAACCGATATCTGAAGGGATACAATCATGGCTGATCTCGCCAAGCTCGTCGACGACCTCTCGTCGCTGACCGTCCTCGAGGCCGCTGACCTCGCCAAGATGCTCGAAGAGAAGTGGGGCGTCTCCGCCGCCGCGGCCGTCGCCGTGGCCGCCGGCCCCGCCGCCGGTGGCGGCGCTGCCGCCGCCGTCGAGGAGCAGACCGAGTTCACGGTCGTGCTCGCTGGCGCCGGCGACAAGAAGATCGAGGTCATCAAGGAGGTCCGCGCGATCACCGGCCTCGGCCTCAAGGAGGCCAAGGACCTCGTCGAGGGCGCCCCGAAGCCCGTCAAGGAGTCGGTGGCCAAGGACGAGGCCGAGAAGATCAAGGCCCAGCTCGAGAAGGCCGGCGCCAAGGTCGAGCTCAAGTAAGACCCCGATGGGCCGCCTCAGGCCCATCACCGCGCGGGCGGCCTTCGCGGGCCGTCCGTGACCGGAGCCCGCGGGTGATTCACCCGCGGGCTACAGCGCTTTCAGGACAGGCGCTGGACGAGGCGAGGCCGCGGGAGCGGCCGGTGGGCCCCGGAACGGGTCCGACGACAATCGATTCGGGTGGCGCGGTCCGGCGGGGCGCGTGCCACGGCCCGGCGCGGGAAGCAGGACGCTTTCCCCGGGCAACCAGGACGCTGAGATGGTGGAGCGAGGTCAACCCATGGCCAACACGCTGGTCGGTCGCAAGCGCATTCGCAAGTTCTTCGGTAAGATCCGGGAAGTCGCCGAGATGCCGAACCTCATCGAGGTTCAGAAGGCGTCCTACGACCAGTTCCTGATGGTGGACGAGCCCGAGGGCGGCCGGGCGGACGAGGGCCTGCAGAGCGTCTTCAAGTCGGTTTTCCCGATCTCGGACTTCGCCGCGACCTCGCTCCTCGAGTTCGTGCGCTACACCTTCGAGGCGCCGAAGTACGACGTCGACGAGTGCCGCCAGCGCGGCATCACCTTCGCGGCGCCCCTCAAGGTGACGCTGCGCCTGATCGTGTTCGACGTGGACCCGGACACCGGCGCCAAGTCCGTCAAGGACATCAAGGAGCAGGACGTCTACATGGGCGACATGCCGCTCATGACGGACAACGGCACCTTCATCGTCAACGGCACCGAGCGCGTCATCGTCTCGCAGATGCACCGCTCGCCGGGCGTGTTCTTCGACCACGACAAGGGCAAGACGCACTCCTCGGGCAAGCTGCTGTTTGCCGCGCGCATCATCCCCTACCGGGGCTCCTGGCTCGACGTGGAGTTCGACGCCAAGGACATCGTGCACGTGCGCATCGACCGCAAGCGCAAGCTGCCGGTCACGTCGCTGCTGTTCGCCCTCGGCCTCGACGGCGAGGAGATCCTGTCGACCTTCTACAAGCGCGTCGCCTACGACCGCGACGGGGCGGACTGGCGCGTGCCCTACGACGCCGAGCGCCTGAAGGGCTTCAAGGCGAGCGTGGACCTGATCGACGCCGATTCCGGCGAGGTGGTGCTGGAGGCGGGCAAGAAGCTCAACGCCCGCAACGCCCGCCAGATCGCCGAGAAGGGCACCAAGTTCCTGCGCGCCACCGACGAGGATCTCGTCGGGCAGTACATCGCCGAGGACCTCGTCAACCTGAAGACCGGCGAGATCTGGGCCGAGGCCGGCGACGAGATCTCCGAGAAGCTCCTGAAAAGCCTCGACGAGGTGGGCGTCACCGAGTTGCCCGTGCTCGACATCGACCACGTCAACGTCGGCCCCTACATCCGCAACACGCTCGCGGTGGACAAGAACTCGGCCCGCGAGGGCGCGCTGTTCGACATCTACCGGGTGATGCGCCCGGGCGAGCCGCCGACCCTCGATACGGCGGAGGCGATGTTCCACTCGCTGTTCTTCGACGCCGAGCGCTACGACCTCTCCGCGGTCGGCCGCGTGAAGATGAACATGCGCCTCGACCTCGACGCCGCCGACACGGTGCGGACGCTGCGCCGCGAGGACATGCTCGCGGTCGTCAAGGCGCTGGTGGACCTGCGCGACGGCAAGGGCGAGATCGACGACATCGACCACCTCGGCAACCGCCGCGTGCGGTCGGTCGGCGAGCTGATGGAGAACCAGTACCGCCTGGGCCTCCTGCGCATGGAGCGCGCCATCAAGGAGCGCATGAGCCAGGTCGACATCGACACGGTGATGCCGCAGGACCTGATCAACGCGAAGCCGGCGGCGGCCGCCGTGCGCGAGTTCTTCGGCTCGTCGCAGCTCTCGCAGTTCATGGACCAGACGAACCCGCTCTCCGAGGTCACCCACAAGCGCCGCCTCTCGGCGCTCGGCCCGGGCGGCCTCACCCGCGAGCGCGCGGGCTTCGAGGTGCGCGACGTGCACCCGACGCATTACGGCCGCATCTGCCCGATCGAGACGCCGGAAGGCCCGAACATCGGCCTGATCAACTCGCTCGCGACCTTCGCGCGGGTGAACAAGTACGGCTTCATCGAGACCCCCTTCCGGCGCGTGAAGGACGGCGTCGTCACGGACGAGGTCGCCTACCTGTCGGCCATGGAGGAGGCGAAGTACTACGTCGCCCAGGCGAACGCCGCCATGGACGAGGGTCGCAAGCTCACGGAGGACCTCGTGGTCTGCCGTCGCGCCGGCGAGGTGATCGTCGTCGGGCCCGAGCGCGTCGATCTCATGGACGTGAGCCCGAAGCAGCTCGTGTCGGTCGCGGCGGCGCTGATCCCGTTCCTCGAGAACGACGACGCCAACCGCGCGCTGATGGGCTCGAACATGCAGCGCCAGGCGGTGCCGCTGGTTCGCGCCGACGCGCCGTTCGTCGGCACCGGCATGGAGGCCGTGGTCGCCCGTGATTCGGGTGCCGCCATCGCGGCGCGCCGGACGGGCATCGTCGATCAGGTGGACGCCACCCGCATCGTCATCCGCGCCACCGAGGAGGCCGACGCCAACAAGCCCGGCGTCGACATCTACCGCCTGCAGAAGTTCCAGCGCTCCAACCAGTCGACCTGCATCACGCAGAAGCCGCTGGTGCGCGTCGGCGAGCCGGTCCGGAAGGGCGAGATCATCGCCGACGGGCCGTCCACGGAGTTCGGCGAGCTGGCGCTCGGCCGCAACGTCCTCGTCGCGTTCATGCCCTGGAACGGCTACAACTTCGAGGACTCGATCCTGCTCTCCGAGCGGATCGTGAAGGATGACGTGTTCACCTCGATCCACATCGAGGAATTCGAGGTGATGGCCCGCGACACCAAGCTCGGGCCGGAGGAGATCACCCGCGACATCCCGAACGTCTCGGAGGAGGCGCTCAAGAACCTCGACGAGGCCGGCATCGTCTATATCGGCGCCGAGGTCCATGCCGGCGACATCCTCGTCGGCAAGATCACGCCGAAGGGCGAGAGCCCGATGACGCCGGAGGAGAAGCTCCTGCGCGCCATCTTCGGCGAGAAGGCCTCCGATGTGCGCGACACGTCCCTGCGGGTGCCCCCGGGCGTCACCGGCACCATCGTCGAGGTGCGGGTGTTCAACCGGCACGGCGTCGACAAGGACGAGCGCGCCCAGGCGATCGAGCGCGAGGAGATCGAGCGGCTCGCCAAGGACCGCGACGACGAGCAGGCGATCCTCGACCGCAACACCTACGCGCGCCTCTCGGACGTCCTGATGGGACAGGCCCCCATCGCCGGCCCGAAGGGCTTCCGCAAGGACACCACCCTGACCCGCGAGCTCATCAGCGAGTACCCGCGCTCGCAGTGGTGGCAGTTCGCCGTCGTCGACGACCGTCTCATGACCGAGATGGAGGCGATGCAGAAGCAGTACGACGAGTCGAAGAAGCGCCTGGAGCAGCGCTTCCTCGACAAGGTCGAGAAGCTGCAGCGCGGCGACGAGCTTCCGCCCGGCGTCATGAAGATGGTCAAGGTCTTCGTGGCGGTGAAGCGCAAGATCCAGCCGGGCGACAAGATGGCCGGCCGCCACGGCAACAAGGGCGTCGTGTCGCGCATCGTCCCCATCGAGGACATGCCGTTCCTCGAGGACGGCACGCACGCCGACATCGTGCTCAACCCCCTCGGCGTGCCGAGCCGCATGAACGTCGGCCAGATCCTGGAGACCCACCTCGGCTGGGCGGCTGCGGGCCTGGGCCGCAAGGTGGCCAAGGCGGTGGACGCCTATCTGAAGACGCAGGACATCAAGCCCCTGCGGGCGGAGATGGCGAGCATCTACTCGCCGGCCGAGCTCGAAGGCCTGTCGGACGAGGACCTCGCGGAGGCCGGCAACAACGTCCGCCGCGGCGTGCCGATGGCCACCCCGGTGTTCAACGGCGCCAAGGAGGCCGACATCGAGCAGATGCTGGAGATGGCCGGGCTCGACCGCTCGGCGCAGTCGACGCTCTACGACGGGCGAACCGGCGAGCCCTTCGACCGCAAGGTCACCATGGGCTACATCTACATGCTGAAGCTCCACCACCTCGTGGACGACAAGATCCACGCGCGCTCGATCGGTCCGTACTCCCTGGTCACCCAGCAGCCGCTGGGCGGCAAGGCGCAGTTCGGCGGGCAGCGCTTCGGCGAGATGGAGGTCTGGGCGCTGGAGGCCTACGGCGCGGCCTACACGCTGCAGGAGATGCTCACGGTGAAGTCGGACGACGTGGCCGGCCGCACCAAGGTCTACGAGGCGATCGTGCGCGGCGACGACACCTTCGAGGCCGGCATTCCCGAGAGCTTCAACGTGCTCGTCAAGGAGATGCGCTCGCTCGGCCTCAACGTCGAGCTCACCTCCTCGAAGCAGAACGCCGCCAACGACCAGATCGAGCCGCCTGCGGACGCGGCCGAGTAGGACGGACGACACTTCCCGTGCCGGCAGGCGATGCCGGCACGGTCCGAGCGGGGAGGGGAAGGGCCTCCGTCACGGTTCTTCAGGGCCAGCGGCGCCTCGGCGGGCGTCGCGCCTTCGGTTTTCAAGCGCGGCGGCCCGCAGGCGTGGGGCACGGCCCGCTCATCAAGGAGTAGATCATGAACCAAGAGGTCATGAATCTTTTCAACCAGCAGGCCCAGCCTCAGAGTTTCGACCAGATCAAGATTTCGATCTCAAGCCCGGAGAAGATCCTCTCCTGGTCCTACGGAGAGATCAAGAAGCCCGAGACGATCAACTACCGCACCTTCAAGCCCGAGCGTGACGGCCTGTTCTGTGCGCGCATCTTCGGGCCCATCAAGGACTACGAGTGCTTGTGCGGCAAGTACAAGCGCATGAAGTACAAGGGCGTCATCTGCGAGAAGTGCGGCGTCGAGGTCACCCTCGCGCGCGTCCGGCGCGACCGCATGGGCCACATCGAGCTGGCCGCCCCGGTCGCGCACATCTGGTTCCTGAAGTCGCTGCCGAGCCGCATCGGCCTGCTGCTCGACATGGCCCTCAAGGACCTGGAGCGGATCCTCTACTTCGAGTCCTACTGCGTCATCGAGCCGGGCCTCACCCCCCTCAAGGAGCGCCAGCTCCTGTCGGAGGAGGAGTATCTGCGCGCCCAGGAGGAGTACGGCGAGGATTCCTTCACGGCGATGATCGGCGCCGAGGCGATCCGCCGGATCCTGCAGGAGCTCGACCTCGACGGCATCGCGAATTCGCTGCGCGAGGAGATCGCCACCACGACCTCCGAGCTGAAGCCCAAGAAGCTCCTCAAGCGGCTCAAGATCATCGAGGCCTTCCAGCAGTCGGGCAACCGGCCCGAGTGGATGATCCTCACCGTGGTGCCGGTGATCCCGCCGGACCTGCGCCCGCTCGTCCCCCTGGACGGCGGCCGCTTCGCCACGTCCGATCTCAACGACCTCTACCGCCGCGTCATCAACCGCAACAACCGCCTGAAGCGGCTGATCGAGCTGCGCGCGCCGGACATCATCATCCGCAACGAGAAGCGCATGCTTCAGGAGGCCGTCGACGCGCTGTTCGACAACGGCCGCCGCGGCCGCGTCATCACGGGCGCCAACAAGCGCCCGCTGAAGTCGCTGGCCGACATGCTGAAGGGCAAGCAGGGCCGCTTCCGCCAGAACCTCCTCGGCAAGCGCGTCGACTACTCGGGCCGCTCGGTCATCGTGGTCGGCCCTGAGCTGAAGCTGCACCAGTGCGGCCTGCCGAAGAAGATGGCCCTGGAGCTGTTCAAGCCCTTCATCTACGCGCGCCTCGACGCCAAGGGCTTCTCGGCCACCGTCAAGCAGGCCAAGAAGCTCGTCGAGAAGGAGAAGCCCGAGGTCTGGGACATCCTGGACGAGGTGATCCGCGAGCATCCCGTGATGCTCAACCGCGCCCCGACGCTCCACCGCCTCGGCATCCAGGCCTTCGAGCCGAAGCTGATCGAGGGCAAGGCGATCCAGCTGCACCCGCTCGTCTGCGCCGCCTTCAACGCGGACTTCGACGGCGACCAGATGGCCGTGCACGTGCCGCTGAGCCTCGAGGCTCAGCTCGAAGCGCGCGTGCTGATGATGTCGACGAACAACATCCTGCACCCCGCCAACGGCCAGCCGATCATCGTGCCGAGCCAGGACATCGTGCTCGGCCTCTACTACCTGTCGATCGTGGCCGAGGGCGCGCCGGGCGAGTTCAAGCCCGGCAACAAAGAGAACCCGATGCAGGGCGTCTACGGCAACCTGGGCGAGCTCGAGCACGCCCTGGCCGCCAAGGCCGTCTCGCTGCACTCCAAGATCAAGTGGCGCTGGAAGGGCATCGGCCCGGACGGCGAGCCCCTGACCAAGACCTACGACACCACGCCGGGCCGGGTGATCCTGTCGGGCGCGCTGCCGCTGCACCGGAAGGTGCCCTTCGACGTCGTCAACAAGCTGATGACCAAGAAGGAGATCTCGGCGATGATCGACACCGTCTACCGCCACTGCGGTCAGAAGGAGTCGGTGATCTTCTGCGACCGCATCATGGCGCTCGGCTTCAGCCACGCGTTCAAGGCCGGCATCTCGTTCGGCAAGGACGACATGGTGGTGCCAGAGAACAAGTGGTCGATCGTCGACGACACCCGCGCGCTCGTGAAAGACTACGAGCAGCAGTACAACGACGGCCTGATCACCCAGGGCGAGAAGTACAACAAGGTCGTCGACGCCTGGGCGAAGTGTTCCGACAAGCTCGCCGCCGAGATGATGGGTCGGATCTCCGCCGTCCAGAAGGACGAGAAGGGCGCCGACAAGCAGGTCAACTCGATCTACATGATGAGCCACTCGGGCGCCCGCGGTTCGCCGGCGCAGATGAAGCAGCTCGCGGCGATGCGCGGCCTGATGGCCAAGCCCTCCGGCGAGATCATCGAGACGCCGATCATCTCGAACTTCAAGGAGGGCCTCGACGTTCTCGAGTACTTCAACTCCACCCACGGCGCCCGCAAGGGCCTCGCGGACACGGCGCTGAAGACCGCGAACTCGGGCTACCTGACCCGCCGCCTCGTGGACGTCGCGCAGGACGCCGTGATCCGCGAGACGGATTGCGGCACCGAGAACGGCATCCGCATGCGGGCGATCATCGACGCCGGCCAGGTCGTCGCGACGCTGGCCACCCGCATCCTGGGCCGCGCCACGGCCGAGGACCTGGTGGCCCAGGACGGCAGCGTCATCGTCGCCACCGGCGAGACCATCGAGGAGAAGCACCTGCCGGCCATCCAGGCCGCGGGCATCCAGGAGGTGAAGATCCGCTCGGTCCTCGTCTGCCAGACGAAGAGCGGCGTCTGCGCCACTTGCTACGGGCGCGACCTCGCCCGCGGCACGCCCGTGAACATGGGCGAGGCCGTCGGCGTGATCGCGGCGCAGTCGATCGGCGAGCCCGGCACCCAGCTCACCATGCGCACCTTCCACATCGGCGGTGCGGCCCAGATCGCGGATTCGTCCTTCATCGAGTCGAGCTTCGAGGGCACGATCAAGATCCGCAACCGGGCGCTCGCCAAGAACTCGGACGGCGACCTGATCGCCACCGGCCGCAACGTGGCGGTGGTGATCGTCGGCGCCGACGGGACCGAGCGCGCCGTGCACCGTCTGCAGTACGGCGCGAAGGTGCGGGTGGACGACGGCGACAAGATCAAGCGCGGCCAGCGCATCGCGGAGTGGGACCCCTACACCCGTCCGATCCTCACGGAGGTCGACGGCGTGGTGGCCTACGAGGATCTCTACGATGGCCAGTCCATCACGGAGACCACCGACGAGTCGACCGGCATCGCCAAGCGCGTCGTCATCGACTGGCGCGGCTCGGCCCGTACCTCGGACCTCAAGCCCGCGATGGTCATCACGGACCGGGACGGCAAGGCGATCAAGCTGCCCCGCGGCTCGGACGCCCGCTACTTCCTGCCGGTGGATGCCATCATCGGCTTCGATCCGGGCGGCAAGGTCAAGGCCGGCGACATCCTCGCCCGCGTCTCGACCGATTCGGCCAAGACCCGCGACATCACCGGCGGTCTGCCGCGGGTGGCGGAGCTGTTCGAGGCGCGCCGTCCGAAGGACGCGGCGATCATCGCCGAGAAGTCCGGCACCATCGCGTTCGGGCGGGACTACAAGAACA
The DNA here is from genome assembly GCF_053346035.1 of Methylobacterium sp. A54F. Lineage (NCBI taxonomy): Bacteria > Pseudomonadati > Pseudomonadota > Alphaproteobacteria > Hyphomicrobiales > Methylobacteriaceae > Methylobacterium > Methylobacterium sp. A54F. Next base: position 29,856 of record NZ_JBKFBF010000008.1, read on the forward strand.
AGCGCCGCCTGACGCTCACCCCGCACGACGGCACCGACGCGGTCGAGTACCTGATCCCCAAGGGCAAGCACATCCACCTGCAGGACGGGGACGTGGTGGAGCTCGGCGACTACATCGTCGACGGCAACCCGGCGCCGCACGACATCCTGGCGATCAAGGGCGTGGAGGAGCTCGCCGCCTACCTCGTCAACGAGATCCAGGAGGTCTACCGGCTCCAGGGCGTGTCCATCAACGACAAGCACATCGAGGTGATCGTCCGCCAGATGCTGCAGAAGGTGGAGGTCACCGACGGCGGCGATTCGGACATCCTCTCGGGTGACCAGATCGATCGCACGGAGCTGACCGACATCAACGAGCGGCTCACCGCCGAGGGCAAGAAGCCGATCCAGGGCGTCCCGGTCCTGCTCGGCATCACCAAGGCCTCGCTGCAGACGAAGTCGTTCATCTCGGCGGCCTCGTTCCAGGAGACCACGCGCGTCCTCACGGAGGCCGCGGTCAACGGCAAGGTGGACCACCTCGAGGGCCTCAAGGAGAACGTGATCGTCGGTTCGCTCATCCCGGCGGGCACGGGCTCCATGGCCGCGGACATCCGCGCGGTGGCCCGCCGGCGCGACAACCTCATCCTGCAGCAGAAGCAGGCGGAGAGCGGCGCGCAGGCCTATCAGGAGCTTCCCGCCGCCGAGTGAGGCGACGGGAAACACCATGAGACGGGCAGGGGGCGGCCGCGAGGCCGCCCCTTCTCGTTTCGACGCTCCCGGCGTTCCGAACGCGAGCGCGGATCCGCCCGGGATCGGGCAAGAAAATCCCTGATCGGGATTGACGTTGACCAACTCGGCGCGTAGAAGCGCGCCACTCCGGTCGGACGCACGCCGCCGACGGGTCGAAGCTCAGGCTTCAGACCATCGCCATCGCGACGCCGGGGCTCACATCGCCTGACGCCCATGTCAGATCAGTAGGTACGAGCGCGCCTGCACCGGAGTGCTCCTCTGCCGACACCGCGCCACGGGTCCTGACCGACCCCTGGCGCATATTCGTTTTGCGGCCCACCCCGTCGGGCCTGAGGAAGAGGGCAGAGAATGCCGACGATCAACCAGCTGATCGCCCAGCCGCGTAAGGCGCAAAAGGCCCGCAACAAGGTGCCGGCCCTCGATGCCTGCCCGCAGAAGCGCGGCGTCTGCACCCGCGTCTACACCACGACCCCGAAGAAGCCGAACTCGGCGCTCCGCAAGGTCGCCAAGGTCCGCCTCACCAACGGCTTCGAGGTGATCGGCTACATCCCGGGCGAGGGCCACAACCTTCAGGAGCACTCCGTGGTGATGATCCGCGGCGGCCGCGTGAAGGACCTTCCGGGCGTGCGCTACCACATCCTGCGCGGCGTGCTCGACACGCAGGGCGTCAAGAACCGCAAGCAGCGCCGCTCCAAGTACGGCGCCAAGCGCCCGAAGTAAGACTTTCGCGCACCCCGCAAGGATGTCGCCGGCTTCCATGGAGCTCAAGGCGGCCTGCGCGGGGTGGTTTGATGACAGACCAAGATTCGACGGAGCGCGCGCATGTCCCGCCGCCACAGTGCCGAGAAGCGTGAGATCATCCCCGACGCCAAGTACGGCGACATCGTCCTCACCAAGTTCATGAATTCGATCATGTACGAGGGCAAGAAGTCGACCGCCGAGCGGATCGTGTACGGCGCCTTCGACCTTGTCGAGAGCCGCGCCCGCGCCAACCCGATCGAGGTGTTCCGCGCCGCCCTCGACAACGTCGCCCCGGCGATCGAGGTCCGCTCCCGCCGCGTCGGCGGCGCGACCTACCAGGTCCCGGTCGAGGTCCGCACCGAGCGCCGCCAGGCCCTGGCGATCCGCTGGCTGATCCAGGCCGCGCGCTCGCGCAACGACCGCACCATGGTCGAGCGGCTCTCCGCCGAGCTCCTCGACGCCGCCAACAACCGCGGCAACGCCGTGAAGAAGCGGGAAGACACGCACCGGATGGCCGAGGCCAACCGCGCCTTCTCGCACTACCGCTGGTAACCAGCGGCCCAACCCATCTTCGGAGTTACCCCGATGCCCCGCACGCACGCGATCGAGGACTACCGCAACTTCGGCATCATGGCCCACATCGATGCCGGCAAGACCACGACGACCGAGCGGATCCTCTACTACACCGGCAAGTCCCATAAGATCGGCGAGGTCCATGAGGGCGCCGCCACGATGGACTGGATGGAGCAGGAGCAGGAGCGGGGCATCACGATCACGTCGGCCGCGACGACGTGCTTCTGGCGCGAGAAGCGCCTGAACATCATCGATACCCCCGGCCACGTCGACTTCACCATCGAGGTGGAGCGCAGCCTGCGCGTGCTCGACGGCGCCGTGTGCGTGCTCGATGGCAACCAGGGCGTCGAGCCCCAGACCGAGACCGTGTGGCGCCAGGCCGACAAGTACGACGTGCCGCGCGTCGTGTTCGTCAACAAGATGGACAAGATCGGCGCCGACTTCTTCAAGTGCGTCGCCGACATCATCGACCGCGTCGCCGGCAAGCCCGTCTGCCTGCAGCTGCCGATCGGCGCCGAGTCGAGCTTCCAGGGCGTCATCGACCTCATCAAGATGAAGGCGATCGTCTGGTCGGGTGAGGCTCTCGGTGCGAACTTCTCCGAGGAGGAGATCCCGGCCGACCTGCAGGACCAGGCCGTCGAGTACCGCACGAAGCTGATCGAGGCCTGCGTCGAGCTCGACGATGACGCCATGGCCGCCTACCTCGACGGCACCGAGCCGGACGTGGAGACGATGCACCGCCTCGTCCGCCGCGCCGTGCAGCTGCGCGCCTTCCACCCGGTGCTCTGCGGCTCGGCCTTCAAGAACAAGGGCGTGCAGCCCCTCCTCGACGCCGTCGTGGACTACCTGCCCTCGCCCGCCGATCGCGGCGACGTCGAAGGCATCGACTTCAAGACCGAAGAGGAGGTGGTCCGCCACCCGACCGACTCGGATCCCTTCTCCATGCTCGCCTTCAAGATCATGGACGATCCCCACGTCGGCACGATCACCTTCTGCCGCGTCTACTCCGGCAAGGTCGAGTCGGGGGCCAACGTCATCAACTCGACCCGCGACAAGAAGGAGCGGGTGGGGCGGATGCTCCTCATGCACGCCAACAACCGCGAGGACATCAAGGAAGCCTTCGCGGGCGACATCGTCGCGCTGGCCGGCCTCAAGGACACCCGCACGGGCGACACCCTCTGCGATCCGCAGAAGGCCGTGATCCTCGAGCGCATGGAATTCCCCGAGCCGGTGATCGAGATCGCCGTCGAGCCGAAGTCCAAGGCAGACCAGGAGAAGCTCGGCATCGCGCTCTCGAAGCTCGCCGCCGAGGATCCGTCCTTCCGGGTCTCCACGGACCAGGAGTCGGGCCAGACCATCCTTCGCGGGATGGGCGAGCTGCACCTCGACATCAAGGTCGACATCCTGCGCCGCACCTACAAGGTCGACGCGAATATCGGCCAGCCGCAGGTTGCCTACCGCGAGAAGCTCACCCGCCGCACCGAGATCGACTACACGCACAAGAAGCAGACCGGCGGTACCGGCCAGTTCGCCCGCGTGAAGTTCGTGGTCGAGCCGAACGAGCCCGGCAAGGGCTTCGAGTTCGAGTCGAAGATCGTCGGCGGCGCGGTGCCGAAGGAGTACATCCCCGGCGTCGAGAAGGGCCTCAACTCGGTCCTCGGCGCGGGCATCCTGGCGGGCTTCCCGGTGGTCGACATCAAGGTCGAGCTCATCGACGGCGCCTACCACGACGTCGACTCCTCGGCCCTCGCCTTCGAGATCGCGTCCCGTGCGGCGCTCCGCGAAGCCCTCCAGAAGGGCGGCTCGGTGCTCCTCGAGCCGGTCATGAAGGTCGAGGTCGTCTCCCCCGAGGACTACACGGGTTCGGTCATCGGCGACCTCAATTCCCGCCGCGGGCAGATCCAGGGCCAGGACATGCGCGGCAACGCGAACGTCATCAACGCGATGGTGCCGCTCGCCAACATGTTCGGCTACGTGAACAACCTGCGCTCGATGTCCCAGGGGCGCGCGAACTTCACGATGCAGTTCGACCACTACGAGGAAGTGCCGCGCGGCGAGGCCGACAAGGTCATCGCGAAGTACGCCTGAGGCACGACCCTCACACGCATCCTCCGCGCGGAGCGGCCTGAACGCAGGCCACCCGCGCGAAACCCCACGCTGACGGAGGCTACCATGGCCAAAGAGAAGTTTTCGCGCACGAAGCCGCACTGCAACATTGGGACGATCGGCCACGTCGACCACGGCAAGACGTCGCTGACGGCGGCGATCACGAAGGTGCTGGCGGAGTCGGGTGGCGCGACGTTCACGGCCTACGACCAGATCGACAAGGCGCCGGAGGAGAAGGCGCGCGGGATCACCATCTCGACGGCGCACGTGGAGTACGAGACGCAGAACCGCCACTACGCGCACGTGGACTGCCCCGGCCACGCCGACTACGTGAAGAACATGATCACGGGTGCGGCGCAGATGGACGGGGCGATCCTGGTGGTCTCGGCCGCCGACGGCCCGATGCCGCAGACGCGCGAGCACATCCTGCTGGCCCGCCAGGTGGGCGTGCCGGCGCTGGTGGTGTTCCTCAACAAGGTCGACATGGTCGACGACGAGGAGCTCCTGGAGCTGGTCGAGCTCGAGGTGCGCGAGCTTCTCTCGAAGTACGACTTCCCCGGTGACGACATCCCGATCACCAAGGGCTCGGCCCTGATGGCGCTCGAGGACAAGGAGCCGAAGATCGGCCGCGAGGCGGTGCTGGCGCTGATGGCGACGGTGGACGAGTACATCCCGCAGCCGGAGCGTCCGATCGACCTGCCGTTCCTGATGCCGATCGAGGACGTGTTCTCGATCTCGGGGCGCGGCACGGTGGTGACGGGTCGCGTGGAGCGCGGCATCGTGAAGGTCGGCGAGACGGTGGAGATCGTCGGGATCCGGGCGACCACGACGACGACGGTGACGGGCGTGGAGATGTTCCGCAAGCTGCTCGACCAGGGCCAGGCTGGCGACAACGTGGGCGTCCTGCTGCGCGGCACGAAGCGCGAAGACGTGGAGCGGGGCCAGGTGGTGTGCAAGCCGGGCTCGGTGAAGCCGCACACTAAGTTCAAGGCCGAGGCCTACATCCTGACCAAGGAGGAGGGCGGTCGCCACACGCCGTTCTTCACCAACTACCGGCCGCAGTTCTACTTCCGCACCACCGACGTGACGGGCGTGTGCACGCTGCCGGAGGGCACCGAGATGGTGATGCCGGGCGACAACGTCACCATGGACGTCGCCCTGATCGTGCCGGTCGCCATGGAGGAGAAGCTGCGCTTCGCCATCCGCGAGGGCGGACGCACCGTCGGAGCTGGCGTCGTCGCAGCCATCGTCGAGTAAGCAACACCGCAAACGTCCGACAGGGATCGATCGGGGGCAGGCCCTCGTGCCCGCCCCCGCGTCGTCCTGCTGAAGGCAACAGGTCATGAACGGTCAGAACATCCGCATCCGCCTCAAGGCGTTCGATCATCGCATCCTCGATGCGTCGACCCGCGAGATCGTCTCCACTGCCAAGCGCACGGGTGCTCAGATCCGGGGCCCGATCCCGCTGCCGACCCATATCGAGCGCTTCACCGTCAACCGCTCGCCGCACATCGACAAGAAGTCGCGCGAGCAGTTCGAGATGCGCACCCACAAGCGCGTCCTCGATATCGTCGATCCGACCCCCCAGACCGTGGACGCGCTGATGAAGCTCGACCTCGCCGCTGGCGTGGACGTGGAGATCAAGCTCTGAGCCGCTGAGGCTTAGAGCTTACCGTATCATCGCGCGAGGGAGACACCTATGCGCTCAGGCGTCATCGCACAGAAGGTCGGCATGACCCGCGTCTTCACGGAAGCGGGCGAGCATGTCCCCGTCACCGTGCTCAAGATCGATCAATGCCAGGTGGTTGCCCACCGCACCGTCGAGAAGAACGGCTACGTCGCGCTGCAGGTCGGCGTCGGCAAGGCCAAGGTCAAGAACGTGTCCGCCGCCGAGCGCGGCCGCTTCGCGGTCGCCAAGGTCGAGCCGAAGCGCAAGCTCGCCGAGTTCCGCGTGTCCGAGGACTCGCTGATCCCGGTCGGCGCCGAGATCACCGCGGACCACTTCATCCCGGGCCAGTTCGTGGACATCACGGGCACTACCACGGGTAAGGGCTTCGCGGGCGGCATCAAGCGCTGGAACTTCGGGGGCCTGCGCGCCACCCACGGCGTCTCGATCTCGCACCGCTCGATCGGTTCGACCGGCGGTCGCCAGGATCCGGGCAAGACCTTCAAGAACAAGAAGATGCCGGGACACCTCGGCGTCGAGCGGGTCACGACCCAGAACCTGCGCGTCGTTCGCACCGATCCGGAGCGCGGCCTCATCCTCGTCGAGGGTGCGGTTCCGGGCGTCGCCGGCGGCTGGATCCAGATCCGCGACGCGGTGAAGCGCAAGCTCCCCGCCGACGTTCCGCTGCCGGGCAAGTTCCGTGAGACCGGCTCCGCCGCGTCCCAGGCTCCGGCTCCCGAGGCTGCCTCCACCGAGGAGACCGCGTGATGAAGCTCGATATCACCACCCTTGACGGCCAGGGCGCCGGCTCGGTCGAGCTCAACGAGGCGATCTTCGGCCTCGAGCCCCGCGCCGACCTGCTGCAGCGCATGGTGCGCTATCAGCTCGCCAAGCGCCGCGCCGGGACCCACGCCGTGCAGAACCGCTCGGACGTGAACCGCACCCGCAAGAAGCTCTACAAGCAGAAGGGCACCGGCAACGCCCGCCACGGCGCGGCCTCGGCGCCGCAGTTCCGCGGCGGCGGCCGGGCCTTCGGTCCGGTGGTCCGCGACCACGGGCACGACCTGCCCAAGAAGGTGCGGGCGCTCGCCCTGAAGCACGCCCTCTCGGCCAAGGCCAAGGCATCGACCCTGATCGTCGTGGACGACATCCGGGTCGACGACCACAAGACCAAGGGCCTCGTGGAGCGCTTCGGCAAGCTCGGCCTGTCGAGCGCGCTGATCATCGGCGGGGCGGAGGTCGACGTGAACTTCGGTCGCGCCGCCCGCAACATCCCGCAGATCGACGTCCTGCCCGTGCAGGGCATCAACGTCTACGACATCCTGCGCCGCGACACGCTCGTGCTGACGCGCGCCGCCATCGATGCGCTGGAGGAGCGTTTCAAATGAGCCTCGATCCACGCCACTACGACATCATCGTCTCCCCGGTGATCACCGAGAAGGCGACGAACCTCACCGAGCAGAACAAGGTCGTCTTCCGGGTCGCCCCGAAGGCCACCAAGCCGCAGATCAAGGAAGCGGTCGAGAAGCTGTTCGACGTCAAGGTCACGGCGGTGAACACCCTCGTGACCAAGGGCAAGAAGAAGATCTTCCGCGGACTCCGCGGACAGCGTTCGGACGTGAAGAAGGCGATCGTTACCCTCGCCGAGGGTCACACGATCGACGTCACGACCGGCCTCTGAGACAAGACCGGGTAGGGATACAAGCCGATGGCCTTGAAGACATTCAAACCGGTCACGCCGAGCCTGCGCCAGCTCGTGCTGGTCGACCGCCGTGAGCTCTACAAGGGCAAGCCGGTTAAGGCGCTCACCGAGGGCAAGACGTCCTCGGGCGGCCGCAACAACCTCGGTCGCATCACCGTCCGCTTCCGCGGCGGCGGCCACAAGCGCGTCCTGCGCAACGTGGACTTCAAGCGCCGCGAGAACCTGGGCGTGGCCGCGAACGTGGAGCGGATCGAGTACGATCCGAACCGCACCGCGTTCATCGCGCTCATCGCCTACCCGGACGGCAAGCAGAGCTACATCCTCGCGCCGCAGCGCCTGCAGCCGGGCGACAAGGTGGTGGCCGGCGAGACCGTCGACATCAAGCCGGGCAATGCAGGCCCGATCGGCAACATGCCGGTCGGCACCATCGTCCACAACGTCGAGCTGAAGATCGGCAAGGGCGGCGCGATCGCGCGGTCCGCGGGCAACTACGCCCAGATCGTCGGCCGCGACCAGGGCTACGTGACGCTGCGCTTGAACTCCGGCGAGCAGCGCCTCGTGCACGGCCAGTGCTTCGCGAGCGTCGGTGCGGTGTCGAACCCGGACCACATGAACATCTCGCTCGGCAAGGCCGGTCGCAACCGCTGGCTCGGCAAGCGCCCGCACAACCGCGGCGTGGCCATGAACCCGGTCGACCATCCGCACGGCGGCGGCGAGGGACGCACCTCGGGCGGCCGTAACCCGGTGACGCCGTGGGGCGTCCCGACCAAGGGGAAGAAGACCCGCTCGAACAAGCGGACCGACGTCTTCATCCTGTCCAGCCGCCACAACCGCAAGAAGTAACCATCATGGCACGCTCCCTCTGGAAGGGGCCGTTCGTCGACGGCTACCTCCTCAAGAAGGCTGACACCGCGCGCGGATCCAGCCGCAACGAAGTCATCAAGATCTGGAGCCGCCGCTCCACGATCCTGCCGCAGTTCGTCGGGCTCACCTTCGGTGTGCACAACGGACAGAAGCACATCCCGGTCTACGTCTCCGAGGAAATGGTCGGCCACAAGTTCGGCGAGTTCTCGCCGACCCGCACCTTCCACGGTCACGCGGCCGACAAGAAGGCGAAGAGGCGCTGATATGGGCAAGCAGGCTCACCCCCGCGCGCTCCCCGAGAACGAGGCCAAGGCGGTCGCGCGGATGCTCCGCGTCAGCCCCCAGAAGCTCAATCTCGTCGCGGCGCTGATCCGTGGCAAGAAGGTCGACAGCGCGCTGGCCGACCTCGAGTTCTCCCGCAAGCGGATCGCCCGCGAGGTCAAGAAGTGCCTCGAGAGCGCGATCGCCAACGCCGAGAACAACCACGACCTCGACGTGGACGACCTCGTCGTCAGCCAGGCCTTCGTCGGCAAGGCGCTCGTCCTGAAGCGCTTCCACGCCCGCGCCCGCGGCCGCGGCGCGCGCATCCTGAAGCCCTTCTCGAACCTCACCATCGTGGTTCGCGAAGTCCGGGCCGAAGCGGCCTGAGGAGGATCTGATGGGTCAGAAAGTCAACCCGATCGGTCTCCGGCTCGGCATCAACCGGACCTGGGACTCCCGCTGGTTCGCCAACAAGGGCGAGTACGCCAAGCTGATGCACGAGGACGTGGCGATCCGCGCCGCGCTCATGAAGCAGCTGAAGCAGGCCGCGGTCTCCAAGATCGTCATCGAGCGCCCGCACCGGAAGTGCCGCGTCACCATCCACTCGGGCCGTCCGGGCGTGGTGATCGGCAAGAAGGGCGCGGACATCGAGAAGCTGCGCAAGCTGGTCAACACCATGACCAAGGCCGACGTGACCATCAACATCGTCGAGGTGCGCAAGCCCGAGATCGACGCGACCCTCGTCGCCGACTCGATCGCTCAGCAGCTCGAGCGTCGCGTCGCCTTTCGTCGCGCCATGAAGCGGGCGGTGCAGTCGGCCATGCGCCTCGGCGCCGAGGGCATCCGCATCACCTGCTCGGGTCGCCTCGGCGGCGCCGAGATCGCCCGCACCGAGTGGTACCGCGAGGGCCGCGTGCCCCTGCATACCCTGCGGGCGGACGTGGATTACGGGACCGCCACGGCGTTCACGACCTACGGCACCTGCGGCATCAAGGTGTGGGTGTTCAAGGGCGAGATCCTCGAGCACGACCCGATGGCCCAGGACAAGCGCGCGCAGGAAGAGGGTGGCCGGTCCGGCGGCCGTCGCGAGCGCGACGGTGACGGCGGTCGCGAGCGCGGTCGCCGCGATCACGCCAACGCGTGACCGCTGGCCGCGAGAGAGAGTTGAGAGGCTGCCATGCTGCAACCCAAGAAGACGAAGTTCCGTAAGCAGTTCAAGGGCCGCATCCACGGTGCGGCCAAGGGCGGCTTCGAGTTGAACTTCGGTCAGTTCGGCCTGAAGGCCGTCGAGCCGGAGCGGGTCACCGCGCGGCAGATCGAGGCGGCCCGCCGCGCGATCACGCGCGAGATGAAGCGCCAGGGCCGCGTGTGGATCCGGGTGTTCCCGGACGTGCCGGTCTCGTCGAAGCCCACCGAGGTCCGCATGGGCTCCGGCAAGGGCGCGCCGGATTACTGGGCGGCCCGCGTCCATCCCGGCCGCATCATGTTCGAGGTCGACGGCGTCGCCGAGGACATCGCCCGCCAGGCCCTGCGCCTGGGCGCCGCGAAGCTCCCCGTGCGCACCCGCGTCGTCGCCCGCATCGCAGACTGAGGAGGGAGATCATGAAGTCATCCCAGAGACTGTCTGATCTGAAGGCCCTGTCCGCGGATCAGCTGAGCGACGAGCTGCTCAACCTGAAGAAGGAGCAGTTCAACCTGCGCTTCCAGGGGGCCACCGGCCAGCTCGAGAACGTTGCCCGCGTGCGCGAGGTCCGCCGCGACATCGCCCGCGTCCGCACGCTGCAGCGTCAGAAGACGCTCGCGTCGGCGCAGGCCTGAAGGAGAAACCCATGCCGAAGCGCGTCCTGCAAGGCGTCGTCGTCAGCGACAAGGGCGAGAAGACGATCGTCGTGAAGGTGGAGCGCCGCTTCACCCACCCGGTGATGAAGAAGACCGTCCGCCGCTCCAAGAACTACCACGCGCACGACGAGGCCAACGCGGCCAAGGTCGGGCAGACGGTGTTCATCGAGGAGTCGCGCCCCTACTCGAAGACCAAGACCTGGAAGCTCATCGAGGGCGAGGCTGCGGTGGCCGAGGCCGCGGGCGCCTGATCGGCGCCCGTCAACCCCTTGCGCGGGGCGGCCGTTCGGTGTAACCGACCGGCCTTCGCGACAGATCTGCGGGGACGCCGCGCGTCCTCCTTCGATTGCGGTGACCGCGCCGGCGCTCTCCAGCGCCGCTAGCGCGGTCGTTCATATGAGCCGGGGACATCAGATCCCCATCAGGCGTCGTCCGCCGGGCAATACCGCCCGCGTGCGGAAACCCGCCTGAAACAAGGAAAGGTCACTCCCGTGATCCAGATGCAGACGAATCTGGACGTCGCCGACAATTCTGGTGCGCGTCGCGTGATGTGCATCAAGGTCCTCGGCGGGTCGAAGCGCAAGTATGCCGGCGTCGGCGACGTCATCGTCGTCTCCGTCAAGGAGGCGATCCCGCGCGGCCGCGTGAAGAAGGGCGACGTCATGAAGGCGGTCGTCGTGCGCACCGCCAAGGAAGTGAAGCGCCCCGACGGCTCGGTGATCCGCTTCGACAAGAACGCCGCCGTCCTGATCAACAATCAGAAGGAGCCGATCGGCACCCGCATCTTCGGGCCCGTGCCGCGCGAGCTCCGCGCACGCAATCACATGAAGATCATCTCGCTCGCCCCGGAGGTGCTGTGATGGCTGCCAAGATCAAGAAGGGCGACACGGTCGTCGTTCTCACCGGCCGCGACGCGGGTCGCTCCGGCGAGGTCATCCAGGTGCTGCCCAAGGACGAGAAGGCCCTGGTGCGCGGCATCAACCTGGTCAAGCGTCACCAGAAGCAGACGCAGAACCAGGAGGGCGGCATCATCTCCAAGGAGGCCGCCATTCACCTGTCCAACATCGCGGTGGCCGATCCCAAGGACGGCAAGGCGACGCGCGTTGGTTTCCGTATTCTCGAGGACGGCCGCAAGGTTCGGTTCGCCAAGCGCTCGGGGGATCTGATCGATGGCTGAGGCAAATAAGGACGCGTACGCTCCGCGCCTGCGCAAGCACTACGACGAGGTGGTTCGCCAGCAGCTCATCGAGCAGTTCGGCTACAAGAACCCCATGCAGGTGCCGCAGATCGAGAAGATCGTCATCAATATGGGCGTCGGCGAGTCCACCGCGGACTCCAAGAAGGCCACGGTCGCCGCGGGCGACCTCGCGCTGATCGCCGGCCAGAAGCCCGTGATCACCCGGGCCCGCAAGGCCATCGCGACCTTCAAGGTCCGCGAGGGCATGCCGATCGGCTGCAAGGTGACGCTGCGCAAGCAGCGCATGTACGAGTTCATGGACCGGCTGATCACCATTGCGCTGCCGCGCGTGCGCGACTTCCGCGGCCTGAACCCGAAGTCGTTCGACGGGCGCGGCAACTACGCGCTCGGTCTCAAGGAGCACCTCGTGTTCCCGGAGATCTCCTACGACAAGGCCGAGCAGATGTGGGGCATGGACATCGTGGTCCAGACCTCGGCCAAGACCGACGAGGAGGCCCGCGCCCTGCTGGCCGCCTTCAAGTTCCCGTTCCGGCAGTAAGGTCCCCGGACCTTAGACGCGGACACTGGAGAGAGCACACATGGCAAAGAAAAGCTCAGTCGAGAAGAACAACCACCGCCGGGCGCTGGTGAAGCGCTTCGCCGAGAAGCGCAACGCCCTGCTCGCGGTGGCGAACAACGAGTCCCTCGACATGGAGGAGCGCTTCGAGGCGCGCCTCAAGCTCGCGGAACTTCCTCGCAACTCGTCGGCCACGCGCATCCGCAACCGCTGCGAGATCACCGGCCGCCCGCGTGCCTTCTATCGCAAGATGGGCATCTCGCGCGTGGCGCTGCGTGAGCTCGGGAACCGGGGCCTGATCCCGGGTCTCGTCAAGTCGAGCTGGTAAGGAGGCGCATCCATGGTCAACGATCCCGTGGGTGACATGCTCACCCGTATCCGCAACGGCCAGCAGCGCCGCCGCAACGTCGTGCAGACGCCCGGCTCGCGCCTGCGCGCCAGCGTCCTCGACGTCCTGAAGTCCGAGGGCTACATCCGCGACTACGCGACCACGGAGCTCGGCAACGGGCGCACCGAGTTCGCGATCGAGCTGAAGTACTACGACGGCCGTCCGGTCATCCGCTCGATCCAGCGCGTGTCGAAGCCCGGCCGCCGGGTCTACTCGTCGGTCGGCGAGCTGCCGCGCGTCGCCGACGGTCTCGGCGTCACCATCGTATCCACCCCGCAGGGCGTCATGGCCGACCACGAGGCGCGCGAGCGCAACGTCGGCGGTGAAGTGCTCTGCCAGGTGTTCTGATCGGACGAGAGGAGGAAGGCAGATGTCTCGCGTAGGCAAGAAGCCCGTCACCGTCCCGTCCGGCGTGACGGCGACCGTGACCGGTCAGACCGTGAAGATGAGGGGCTCGAAGGGCGAGCTGCAGTTCGTGGTTCCCACCCTGGTGAACGTCGAGCTGAAGGACGGCGCCGTCTCGGTGCAGCCGAAGGACCAGTCGAAGCAGGCGCGCTCCCTGTGGGGCACCTCGCGGGCGCAGGTCGCGAACCTCGTCGAGGGCGTGTCGAAGGGCTTCGAGAAGAAGCTCGAGATCACCGGCGTCGGCTACCGCGCCGCCATGGCCGGCAAGGCCCTCAAGCTGTCGCTCGGCTACAGCCACGACATCGAGTACGAGATCCCGGCCGGCATCACCATCGCGACGCCGAAGCCGACGGAGATCGTCGTCACCGGCATCGATCGCCAGCGCGTCGGCCAGGTGGCCGCCGAGATCCGCGACTATCGCGGTCCCGAGCCCTACAAGGGCAAGGGCGTGCGCTACGCCGGCGAGTTCATCTTCCGCAAGGAAGGCAAGAAGAAGTAAGGAGGGCATCATGTCTCGCAAGCTCGAAGCCCTCGATCGCCGCAAGGCGCGCGTCCGTCGCGCCCTGCGCGCGGCCGCCAACGGGCGTCCCCGCCTGTCGGTGTTCCGGTCGTCCAAGCAGATCTACGTTCAGGTCATCGACGACGCGCAGGGCAAGACCCTCGCCTCGGCCTCGACCCTGGAGAAGGACCTCAAGGGCAGCCTGAAGACCGGCGCCGACGTCGCCGCCGCCACCGCGGTCGGCAAGCTCGTCGCCGAGCGCGCCAAGGCCGCCGGCGTCACCAAGGTCATCTTCGACCGCTCCGGCTATCTCTACCACGGGCGCGTCAAGGCGCTCGCCGAGGCGGCCCGCGAGGGCGGACTCGAATTCTGAGGCTCGGCGGGGGAGGGCGTCCGCGCCCTCCCGGGGCCCGCGCGAGGCGGGCCGTCACATCATCAAGCGAGCGGGCCCGCCGCCCGCGTCAGTGAGACGGATCAGGATACATGGCACGTGAACGTGAAGGCGGTGGCCGCGGCCGCCGCGACGACCGCGAGGAGCGCGACAGCGAGTTCGTGGACAAGCTCGTCCACATCAACCGCGTCGCCAAGGTGGTGAAGGGCGGCCGGCGCTTCGGCTTCGCCGCCCTCGTCGTCGTCGGTGACCAGAAGGGCCGCGTCGGCTTCGGCCACGGCAAGGCCCGCGAGGTCCCGGAGGCCATCCGCAAGGCGACCGAGGCCGCCAAGCGCGGGCTCATCCGCGTGTCGCTGCGCGAGGGCCGCACCCTGCACCACGACGTCAACGGCCGCCACGGCGCCGGCAAGGTGATCCTCCGCGCTGCCCCGCAGGGCACCGGCATCATCGCGGGCGGCCCCATGCGTGCCGTCTTCGAGACGCTCGGCATGCAGGACGTCGTCGCGAAGTCGCTCGGGTCCTCGAACCCCTACAACCTCGTGCGCGCCACCTTCGAGGCGCTCAAGAACGAGGACAGCCCGCGCTCCGTGGCGGCCCGCCGCGGCCTCAAGGTGTCCGCGCTTCAGGCGCGCCGCCGCGATGCCGATCCGGCCGACCAGTCCGAAGCCGCGGTCGCGTAAGGGGAGGGTGGAATGGCTACCAAGACTCTCCGCGTCGAGCAGATCGGCTCGCCGATCCGCCGCGAGGCCTCCCAGCGCGCGACGCTGGTCGGCCTCAAGCTCAACAAGCTGCACCGGGTCGCCGAGCTGGAGGATACGCCCTCCGTCCGCGGCATGATCCGCAAGGTGCAGCACCTCGTGCGCGTCATCGACGGCGCGGCTTGAGGAGGGCACCATGAAGCTCAACGAAATCCGTGAGAACGAAGGCGCCACCAAGAACCGGATGCGCGTCGGCCGGGGCATCGGCTCCGGCAAGGGCAAGACCGCCGGGCGCGGCGTGAAGGGCCAGAAGGCCCGGACCGGCGTGTCCATCAAGGGCTTCGAGGGCGGTCAGATGCCGCTGCATCGTCGCCTGCCGAAGCGCGGCTTCAACAACATCCACGCCGCCGACCTGAACGAGGTGAACCTCGGCCGGGTGCAGGCCGCGGTGGATGCGGGCAAGCTCGACAAGGCCGCCACCGTCACGGTCGACGCCCTCGTTGAGGCCGGCATCATCAGCCGCGCCCGCGACGGCGTGAAGCTGCTCGGCGTCGGCGAGCTCACCACGAAGCTCAGCTTCGAGGTGACCCGCGCGTCGAAGTCGGCGGTCGAGGCGGTCGAGAAGGCCGGCGGCACGGTGACCGTGGCCTACGCCGCGGGCGTCGCGACGCGCGGCACCGCCACGGCCTCGGCCTGAGGCTGCCGGGTTCGGGAGCCGGTTGCACCGGCTCCCCGCAGCCCTTAAGTCGGAGCATCGAGCGGCGGCCCGTGCGACCTCGCGCGGCCGCCGCTCTCGTTTCTGGTCCCGGTGCGCGCCCCGTGCCGCCCGGCGAAGCCCACCTTCAGGATACCGGCCATGGCCTCAGCCGCCGAGCAGCTTGCCGCCAACCTCAACTTCGGGGCGATCGCCAAGGCCGATGAGCTGAAGAAGCGCATCTGGTTCACCCTCGGTGCGCTCGTGGTGTTCCGCCTCGGGACCTACATCCCGATCCCCGGCATCGACCCGGAGCAGTTCGCCCGGAACTTCCAGCAGCAGGCGGGCGGCGTGCTCGGGCTGTTCAACATGTTCTCGGGCGGGGCGGTGGAGCGCATGGCGATCTTCGCGCTCAACATCATGCCCTATATCTCGGCCTCGATCATCATCCAGCTCCTGACCTCGGTGATCCCGAGCCTCGAGACGCTGAAGAAGGAGGGCGAGTCCGGCCGCAAGGTTATCAACCAGTACACGCGCTACCTCACGGTGGTGCTGGCGCTGGTCCAGTCCTGGGGCATCGCAGTCGGCCTGCAATCCTCCAGCGCGGCGATCGATCCCGGGCCGTTCTTCCTGCTCTCCACCGTCATCACGCTCACGGGCGGCACGCTGTTCCTGATGTGGATTGGCGAGCAGATCACCTCGCGGGGCATCGGCAACGGCTCCTCGCTGATCATCTTCGCGGGCATCGTCGCCCACCTGCCGGTGGCGATCGTCGGCGCCCTGGAGCTCAGCCGCACCGGCGCGCTCTCGTCGGCGGTCATCCTCGGCGTGGGCGTCGCGGCTGTGGCGCTGGTCTACTTCATCGTGTTCATGGAGCGCGCCCAGCGCCGGCTCCTGATCAACTACCCCAAGCGCCAGGTCGGCAACCGCATGTACGAGGGCCAGACCTCGTTCCTGCCGCTCAAGCTCAACACCTCGGGCGTCATCCCGCCGATCTTCGCCTCCTCGCTGCTGCTGCTGCCCGCCACCGTGGCGAGCTTCTCGGCGAACCAGGGCGGCACCGGCGTGCTGGCGACGATCACGACCTACCTGGGCCACGGCCGGCCGCTCTACATGGCGCTCTACGCCGCGCTGATCATCTTCTTCGCCTTCTTCTACACGGCGGTGGTGTTCAACCCGCAGGAGACGGCCGACAACCTGAAGAAGCATGGCGGCTTCATCCCGGGCATCCGTCCCGGCGAGCGCACCGCGGCCTTCATCGACAAGGTGCTGACCCGCATCACCCTGATCGGCGCGCTCTACCTCACCTTCGTCTGCCTGGTGCCGGAGATCCTGGCCTCCTACGCCTCGGCGAGCCTCGGGTTCGGCGGCACGTCGCTGCTCATCGTGGTGTCCGTCACGATGGACACGGTCGCCCAGATCCACGGACACCTGATGGCTCATCAGTACGAGGGGCTCGTGAAGAAGGCGAAGCTGCGCGGCGCCTCCACGACCCAGCGCCGCCGCTGAGCCGGGCGACATTCCAGACGGTTTCCAACGCCTCGGCCTTTTCTCCGTCTCGCACCGACGCGAGAAACGGCTAGAAGGGCCGCGAGGGCGGCGCCGCTGGGGTGCCGCCGGACGCCAATGAAGCCCGGGAAAGCGGGTCGGACGAGGGAGCAAGCGCCATGCGGATCATCCTGCTCGGACCACCCGGGGCCGGCAAGGGAACGCAATCCGAGCGGATCGTGGAGCGGTTCGGCATCCCCCAGCTCTCCACGGGCGACATGCTGCGCGCGGCCGTCGCGGCCGGTACGCCGGTCGGGCTGGAGGCGAAGGCGATCATGGAGAGCGGCGGCCTCGTCCCGGACGCGGTCGTCGTCGGCATCGTGGCGGACCGCATCGAGGAGCCGGACGCCCGCCGGGGCTTCATCCTGGACGGGTTTCCGCGCACCGTCGAGCAGGCCGCGGCCCTCGACCGGATGCTCGACGAGAAGGGCCTCGCCCTCTCGACCGTCGTCGAGTTCAGGGTGGACGAGGAGGCCCTCCTCGGCCGCATCGCCCGGCGCGCAGAGGAGACCGCGGCCCGCGGCCTGCCCGTGCGCAAGGATGACACCCCCGAGGTCTTCAAGACCCGGCTCGACGCCTACCGGCGCCAAACCGCTCCGCTCTCCGCCTATTACGAGAAGACCGGCCTCCTGCAGACGATCGACGGCATGATGCCGATCGATGCCGTGACGGACGCGGTGATGACGGTCCTCGCGCCGCACGAGGCAGCCGCCGCCACCTGACCCCGCAGGGTTGACAGGGTGACCCGCCCGCGCTAGCAGGCCGGTCTTCGTCCATACGGGAATTGGTCCGAGGTGCTCCATGAGGAGCGGCCGCGGGCCGATTTGTCGTTGAACGGGCGCGCAGGGGCCGGCCTCCACCGGACGCGCGTCGAGACAAGCCACACCGGCCCGGCACGAGCCCGGCGCCTCATGGAGAAGTTCCTTGGCCCGTATCGCAGGCGTCAACATCCCGACCGGCAAGCGCGTCGTCATCGCGCTCCAGTACATCCACGGCATCGGCCCCAAGAAGGCCGGGGAGATCACCGGCAAGGTCGGCATCCCGGCGGAGCGCCGCGTGAACCAGCTTACCGACGCCGAGGTGCTCCAGATCCGCGAGGCGATCGACCGCGACTACGTGGTAGAGGGCGATCTGCGCCGCGAAGTCTCGATGAACATCAAGCGCCTGATGGATCTCGGCTGCTATCGCGGCCTGCGTCACCGCAAGCAGCTCCCGGTCCGCGGCCAGCGCACCCACACCAACGCCCGCACCCGCAAGGGCAAGGCGAAGCCGATCGCCGGCAAGAAGAAGTAAGGTTCGGGCGCCGGCGGCCCAGGCTCGCGCCCGGTCGCCCGTCCATCGTGCGAGGTGTCCCCTCCGGGACCCCGCACACCTCCGACGGCCACCCCGAGGGCGGGCCGTCGAACTCAAAGAAATCCCGAGCGCCTGGTGTTACGGGCGTGATTGAAGGACGAGAGAAGAGAGCATGGCCAAGGAACCGACCCGCGTCCGCCGGCGCGAACGGAAGAACATCGTCTCGGGCGTCGCGCACGTGAACGCGTCGTTCAACAACACGATGATCACCATCACGGACGCGCAGGGCAACACCATCTCGTGGTCGTCCGCCGGCGCGATGGGCTTCAAGGGCTCGCGCAAGTCGACGCCCTACGCCGCGCAGGTCGCGGCCGAGGATGCCGGCCGCAAGGCGTCCGAGCACGGCATGCGCACCCTCGAGGTCGAGGTCTCCGGGCCGGGTTCGGGCCGCGAGTCGGCCCTGCGGGCGCTCCAGGCCGCCGGCTTCACGGTGACCTCGATCCGCGACGTCACCTCGATCCCGCACAACGGCTGCCGGCCGCGCAAGCGCCGCCGCGTCTGAGGCGGGACGGACGAGCAAGGAACGGAGACGCCCATGGCGGACGGTTCGAAGGCCCTTCCGGGCGCCCTGCGTTGGCCCCTCGGCGACCTCACGGTCACCGTGCTCAACGACGGCTACCTGCAGGGGTCCCTCGATCTCGTCACGGGCATCTCGAAGGAGGAGGCCGGCAAGCTCCAGGCTGCCGGCTTCCGGTCCCAGGCTCCTCGGATCACGCTCAACGCCTTCCTGATCACCGGCCCGGGCCGCAAGCCCGTCCTGATCGACACCGGCATGGGCAGCTTCGGCGGCGACACGCTGGGCCGCGTACCGGACGCCCTGGCCCTCACCGGGGTGTCGCCGGACGAGATCGGGACCGTCCTGGTCTCGCACCTCCACCCCGACCACGTCGGCGGCCTGATCGATGCGGCCGGCACCGCGCGCTACCCGAACGCCGAGATCGTGCTTCACGCCGACGAGGCGGCGCACTGGCTCGGCGCGGATGCGCTGTCGCGGGCGCCGGAGGAGGCGCGGTCCTACTTCGAGAACGCGCAGAAGGCCGTCGGGCCCTACGCGGACCGGACGCGGATCCATGACGGCGGGGAGGTCCTGCCGGGCATCGAGGCGGTGCACCTGCCCGGACACACGCCCGGACACACGGGATTCCGCATCACGTCCGGGGACAAGTCCCTCTTCAGCTGGACGGACGTGGTGCATCTGCCGGCGATCCAGTTCAAGCAGCCGGAGGCCGGCATGGCCTTCGACGTGGACGTGGAGCAGGCGCGCTCGACGCGCAAGCGCGTCCTCGACATGGCGGCGGGCGAGCGCACCTTCATCGCCGGCAACCATTTGGAGTTCCCGGCCCTCGGCTACGTCGTGCGGGACGGGGCCGGCTACAGCTTCGTGCCCGAGCTCTGGGTCGCGGCACAGTAATCGATACGGGACCGGTCCGGCGCACGGGGGCTGCGCACGGACCGGCCGAAACGCGGTTCCCGGGCCCGGGATCCGCGTGAGAGGCGAGAGGTAGGATCGTGGTCATTCAGAAGAACTGGCAAGAGCTCATCAAGCCGAACAAGCTCCAGGTTTCGACCGGGGACGACCCGAAGCGCGTCGCCACCGTCGTGGCTGAGCCCCTGGAGCGCGGCTTCGGGACGACGCTGGGCAACTCCCTGCGGCGGGTGCTGCTCTCCTCGCTCCAGGGCGCGGCGGTCACCTCGGTGCAGATCGACGGCGTGCTGCACGAGTTCTCCTCGATCCCGGGCGTGCGCGAGGACGTCACGGACATCGTCCTCAACATCAAGACGATCGCGATCCGCTCCCAGACGGACCAGCCGAAGCGCATGACCCTGCGCAAGACCGGCCCCGGCCTCGTTACGGCGGGCGACATCGGCGCGGTCGGCGACATCCAGATCCTGAACCCGGACCTCGTCATCTGCACCCTCGATGACGGCGCCGAGATCCGCATGGAGTTCACGGTCGCCACCGGCAAGGGCTACGTCCCGGCCGAGCGGAACCGTCCGGAGGACGCGCCCATCGGCCTCATCCCAGTCGATGCCCTGTTCTCGCCCGTGACCAAGGTCAGCTACCGCGTCGAGACCACCCGCGAGGGCCAGGATCTCGACAAGGACAAGCTGACGATGACGATCGAGACCAACGGCGCGGTCTCGCCGGAGGATGCGCTGGCCTACGCCGCGCGCATCATCCAGGACCAGCTGCAGGTGTTCGTGAACTTCGAGGAGCCCCGCAAGGAGGAGGCCGCGCCGCTCGCGCCGCAGCTGCCCTTCAACCCCGCGCTGCTCAAGAAGGTGGACGAGCTGGAGCTGTCCGTCCGCTCGGCGAACTGCCTGAAGAACGACAACATCGTCTACATCGGCGACCTCATCCAGAAGTCCGAGGGCGAGATGCTGCGCACCCCGAACTTCGGCCGCAAGTCGCTCAACGAGATCAAGGAAGTGCTGGCCGGCATGGGCCTGCACCTCGGCATGGACGTCCCCGGCTGGCCGCCGGAGAACATCGAGGATCTCGCCAAGCGCTTCGAGGAGCACTACTGAGGCGCCGCAGGCACCTCGGTCGAGCAGAGCACGGCGGCCCGGAGCAGTCCGGGTCCGCTCATAGGGACGGCCGTACCGTGGCACGGCGGCCGCAATCATAAGGAGAGCCAACCATGCGTCACGGTTATCGCGGTCGCCGCTTCAACCGCACCACCGAGCATCGCAAGGCGATGTTCGCCAACATGTCCGCCGCGCTGATCAAGCACGAGCAGATCATCACGACGCTGCCGAAGGCCAAGGACCTGCGTCCGGTCGTCGAGAAGCTCATCACCCTCGGCAAGACCGACAGCATCCACGCCCGTCGCCTCGCGATGTCGCAGATCCGCGACGACGCGATGGTGAAGAAGCTCTTCGCGGTCCTCGGCCCGCGCTACAACGCGCGCCCGGGCGGCTATTGCCGGATCATGAAGGCCGGCTTCCGCTACGGCGACAACGCCCCGATGGCGGTGATCGAGTTCGTCGATCGCGACGTCGACGCCCGCGGCAAGGATTCCGGCCCGGTGCAGGGCACCGAAAGCGCCGCGGCCTGATCGCCGCGCAGGTTCGGAAGGACGAGAGGCGGCCCCTGGGCCGCCTTTTTCTTTGCGCGGCGCTCGCGGACGGCCCCGCGGACGCCCCTCAATCCTCGTCGGACGCGAGGAGCGCAGCGACACGGGTGGCGAGGTCGGCGGACGAGAACGGCTTCGTCAGCACGGGGACGTCGCTCGGGATCTGCACGGCCTCCGCGTGGCCCGTGAGGATCAGGATGGGCAAGCCGGGCCGGCGGGCGCGCAGCTCCGCGGCGAGCTCCACGCCGGTCATGCCCGGCATGGCGAGATCGGCGACGACGAGGTCGAAGGCGCGGCGCTCGATGAGGGCGAGGGCGCCGGTGCCGTCGGAGGCCTCCGTCTCCGTGTAGCCGAAGCTCGCCAGGAAGGAGGCCGTGACGTGCCGGACCTCGGGGTCGTCGTCGACGACGAGGATGTCGGCGGGGCGCACCGCCGTCGGCCGGTCGAGGGCGGCATCGGGCTCGGCGACCGCGACGGCCTCCGCACGCGGCAGCAGCAGCTCGACGCGCGTGCCCTCGCCGAGCGCACTCTCGATGCGCAGGCGTCCCTGCGACTGCTGGGCGAGGCCGAACACCATCGCGAGGCCGAGGCCGGTGCCCTGGCCCACCGCCTTCGTGGTGAAGAACGGCTCGCAGACGCGCTGCAGGATCTCGGGCGCGATCCCCGTGCCGGTATCCGAGACCGCGATGCGCACGTAGTCGCCAGGCGCCAGGTCGCCCGACTGGACGGTGTCCGGCGCCACCGTCTCGAGCGCGGTGGCGACGGTGATGACGCCGCCGTCCGGCATCGCGTCGCGGGCGTTGATGCAGAGGTTGAGAATCGCGAGTTCGAGCTGATCGGGATCGACCTGCGTCGGTGCCAGCTCCGGCGCGAGGTCGGTCCGCACGGTGACGAGGCCGCCGAGGCTGCGGGCGAACAGCTCGCCCATTCCCTCGATGAGGCCGTTCACGTCGGTGGGGCGGGCCCGCAGGTCGTGTGAGCGGCTGAAGCTCAGGAGCCGCTTCGTCAGCGAGGCGCCGCGCTGTGCGGCGCCCGTCGCGTTCTCGATCAGGCGCTGGACGCGCGGCTGCCCCTCGACCTTCGGGCCCACCAGTTCGAGGCTGCCCAGGATCGCGGTCAGCAGGTTGTTGAAGTCGTGCGCGATTCCGCCCGCGAGCGTGCCGAGCGCCTGCATCTTGTCCGACTGACGCAGCCGGGCTTCCAGGCTCTTCTGCTCGGTCACGTCGCGCTCGATCGTGGCGAGGTGGTCGATCGCACCGCCGATCCCGCGGATCGGCACGCGGATGACGTGGGTCCAGCGCTCGGCGCCGATCGGCCCCTCCGCGGTGAGCCGGTCGGTGACGGCGCCGGAGCGCAGGGCCTCGGCATCGGCCGCCGCGCCGGGCTCCGCGGCGTCCCGCAGCTCCGCCTCGGTGCGTCCGAGGCATTCCGTGAGGTCGCGTCCCATGAGGGCGGCCTTGCGCGCGTTCAGCCGCACGAAGCGCCCCTCCGGATCCTTGAACGAGATCGCGTCCGTCGCGTGGTCGAGGAGGCCGCGCAGGAGGGCCCGCTCGGTCGCCAGATCGCGCCGCATCTGGTGCCGCTCGAAGGCGTTGCGCAGGGTGCTGCGCAGGAGCGTCGCATCCCACGGCTTCGTCACGTAGCCGATGATGCCGCCGCGGTTGAGCGCGGCGATGACGGCCGTAATGTCGGCGTAGCCGGTGAGCAGGATCGCCTGGGCCTCGTGGAAGCCGCGCGCCTCGGCCAGCAGGGCGTCGCCGGTCATGCCTGGCATGCGCTGATCGGACAGGATGACGGCGATGTCGGGGTCCTGGCGCAGGATCTCGAGCGCCTCGGCCGGCTTCGTCGTCGTGACGATGCGGTAATCGTCCTCGAACAGATCCTCGAGGGCAACCAGGATGTCCGGCTCGTCGTCGACCGCGAGGATCGTCCCGCGCCCTGCATTCATGCCCGTGATCATGCCCTGAACGTCACCAGCGGGTTGGAAGGTCGCCGCTCCGCCCCTGGGGTCGCGGCGGAGCCTCCGGCATCCCGATCAAGCTTCAATCCGACCGGCGCGGAATTCCGATCACGAAGGAGGCACCTCCCCCGGGCGCGGTCTCCACGGTGAGCGAGCCGCTATGCGCCTGAACGACGCTGTAGGCAATCGCCAAGCCCAGCCCCGTGCCGGAGCCCACGGGCTTCGTCGTGAAGAACGGCTCGAAGATCTTCTCCCGCAGCGCCTCCGGGATTCCGGGGCCGGTGTCGCTGATCCGGATCAGATCGGTGTCCGGCAACGCCTCGGTGACGACCCGGATGGTGCCGCCCTCCGGCATGGCGTCGGCGGCGTTGCCGAGGATGTTCATCACCACCTGGTTGAGGAGGGCCGGCGTGCAGTGGATCTCCGGGCGTCCGGCGAGGTCGCGCTCGACGGTGATGCGGCCGCCCAGCCGGTGCTGGATGAGCGCCAGCACCGTATCGATCGCCTCCGGCACGTTGACGCGGGACCGCTCTCCCTCGTCGAGGCGCGAGAACTTCCGCAGGTTCAGGACGAGGTCCTGGATCCGGGTCATGCCCATCCGCATGGACCCGATCCGCTCGCGGGCCTTGGCGAGCGAGCGCTGCGCGCGCTCGTCGCCGGCCGGGGGCAGCTCGCCGAGGAGCCGCTCGACGGTGCCTTGGTGCGCCAGGATGAAGGCCAGGGGGTTGTTGATCTCGTGGGCGATGCCGGCAACGAGCTCGCCGAGGGAGGCCATCTTGGCGGCCTGGACGAGCTTCGCCTGCGCATCCGTGAGCTTGCGGTTCGCCGTGGCGAGGTCGCTGTTCGCCCGCTCCAGGGCATCCGCCAGGCGAGCCCGGGATTCCGCCGCCTCGGCATCGGCGCGGGCCCGCTCCACCGCGCGCTCGCGGGCGCCGAACTCGCCCGCGATGCGGCGATCGTCCTCTTCGAGGAGGCGGCGGCGCACGAGGCTGCGGACGCGCATCACCAGCACCTCGGCATCGGCCTTCGAGACGACGTCGTCGGCGCCGGCCGCGAAGGCCTTCACCAGGAAGTCCTTCGCGGGCGTGCTGCCCGCCATGCCGACGAGCTGGAAGACGGGACCGGCCTCGCCCGCGGTCCGGTGCTGGTCGATGGCGCGGCAGAGCGTCAGGCCGTCATAGGCCGTCGCGAGGAGGTCGATGGCCACGCAGTCGAAGGCCGCGCCCTCGGCATCGAGGGCTGCGAGGGCCGGAGCCTCGCCGTCGACCGCCGTGACCGCGTGGCCCTCCTGGGTCAGCAGGCCCGACAGGAAGGTCCGGTAGGTGGCGCTGCCATCGACGAGGAGGATGCGACCGCGCCGGAACGCTGCGCTTCCGGGCCCCTCCGCGGCACCGCCGGCCACCCCGGCCTTCCGCTCGCGCAGGAGCGCCCGGATGCGCAGGATCAGGAGATCGCGGTCGGCGGATTTCTCCACGTAGGCGTCGGCACCGCTGTCGAAGCCCTGGCGCTCGCTGTCGCGCGCGCCCGTCAGCATGACGACCGGCAGGCCCCGCGTGCGCAGGGAGAGGCGCAGCTGGCGGGTGAACTCGTCGCCGTTCATCCCGGGCAGGTGGTAGTCCGCCACCACGAGATCGGGCAGCGTCGTGTTCAGGTGATCGAGCGCGGCCTCGGCGGTCGCGCAGCGCTCCACCGCGAAGCCCTGGGCCTCCAGGAACAGCCGCAGTTCGAGGGCCTGGGTCTCGGAATCCTCCACGAGGAGGATCCGGGCCCGCACCTCGGCGGGGGGCGGGGGCGTGCTCATTCGGGCAGGCCCGGCTCGGGCGCTCGGTCTACGCTCCGCAGGATGTGCCCCGCGACGCGGTCGAGCGGGAGCACCGAGCGGGCGGCGGCGAGCCGCACCGCCGCGGCGGGCATGCCGTAGACGACCGCGCTGCTCTCGTGCTCGGCGATCGTCGCGGCGCCGGCCTGGCGCATGTCGAGGAGGCCGAGCGCCCCGTCCTCGCCCATGCCGGTGAGCAGCACGCCGATGCCCCGCGGCCCGGACTGGCGCGCGACGGATCGGAACAGGACGGTCGCGGCCGGCCGCTGGCCGCCGACCGGGGCGCTGTCGAGGATGCGCAGGATGCCGCCCGGCGCGTATTCGAGGTGCCGGTCTCCGGGCGCCACGTAGACCCGGCCGGCCTCCGCCCGCTCGCCGTCCCGGGCGACGGAGACGGGCAGCGGCACGACGCCGTTCAACCAGGAGGCGAAGCCTTCCATGAAGGCGGCTCCCATGTGCTGCACCACGAGCACCGGCAGCGGAAAGTCCTCCGGCAGGCCCCCGAGCACCCGGGCGAGCGCCGGCGGACCGCCGGTGGAGGCCGCCATCGCCAGCACCGTCGGGCGGTCGAGGGACGGCGCCGGCAGCGGGGTCGAGGTCGCGACGGGGTCGGTTCCCCGCGCGGCCCATTCGGTGCCGATGGGCCGGCGCCGGATGACGGGGACCTGCGCCATGATGCGCAGCTGGGTGCAGATCTCGCCCGCGATCGCCTCGTAGCTCGCATGGGTCGTCGAGACGGGCTTCTCCACCACCGAGAGCGCGCCGGCGCGCAGCGCGTTCATGGAGATGCGCAGGGAGGAATCCTCCACGGCGTCCGCCACGACGACGATCGGCGTCGGCTGCTCGGCCATGATCCGGCGCGTCGTCTCGAGCCCGTCGATGCCCGGGAGCCGGATATCCATCGAGATCACGTCGGGCCGGGTCGAGGTGATCGTCGAGAGGGCCTCCTCGCCCGAGGAGACGGCCGCCACCAGCTCCAGCCGGCTGTCGCGCCCCACGATGTGGGCGAGGAGCTGGCGCACCACGAGGCTGTCCTCCACGAGCATCACGCGCACGGCCCGGCTCACCGCGTCCCTCCCTCGCGGCGCGCGGCCGCCCGGCCCGGCGCGCGGGACGCGGCGCCGGAGCGACCTTCCTCACTGCTCACCCGCCACCCCATCACAGCAGCTGGCCGATCGTGTCGAGGAGCGCGCGCTGGTCGAACTTCTGCTTCGTCAGGTAGGCGTCGGCCCCGAGGTCGAGGCCCCGGGCCACGTCCTCGGCATCGCCGCGCGAGGTCATCAGGATGACGGGCAGCCGCCCGAAGCGCGCGTCGGCCCGCAGGGCGCCGAGCAGGCCGAAGCCGTCGAGGCGCGGCATCTCGACGTCCGCGACGACGAGATCGACCGGCTCGATCTCGGCCCGCAGGCGGTCGAGGGCGTCCTGCCCGTCGACGCAGACGACCACACGGTAGCCGGCCGCTTCCAAGATGCCCTTCTCCAAGGTCCGCGTGGTGATGGAATCGTCGACGACGAGAATCGTCGAACGCCGGCTCCCGGCGCTCGTTCCAGCGACGATTTCGCCGCGCGGCTCGGCGGGGCCAGAGGATGTCGCCGCGCCGGCCCGCGCGGCGAGGCCCTCGGGATCCAGGACCAGGGCGGGCAGGTCGCCGGGCAGGATCACCGTCCCGGACACGAGGCCCGGATCGGTGCCGATCGGCGGGGCGGGCAGCACGAGGAGGGTCCGCACATCCCGCAGGATGTCCACGGCGAGGACGCATCGTCCGGCGGCTGTCCGAAGGAGGATCCCGGGCCGGGTCCCCGCCGGCGCAGTGTCCGGCAGGCCGACGAGTTCGCTTAAGGGATAGACGGGCAGGCTGAGGCTCTCGCCGGAGATCTCGACTTGCGCGACGCGACGCCCCATCGCCCGCCCGAGCGCCGCGGAATCGAGGCGCAGCAGGCGCTCCGCGGCGGTGCCGGGCAGGGCGAAGGTCGCTCCGCCGGCCTCCACGAGCAGCACGCTCCGGCGGGAGGCCGAGAGGGGCAGGCTCATGACGAGCGACGTGCCGTGGGGCGCCCGGGCCGCGAGGCGGACCGAGCCGCGCAGCGCCCGCACCGCGTCGGCCACGACCGACAGCCCGAACCCGCGGCCCGACAGGGTGTCGACGGCGGCCGCCGTCGAGAAGCCGGGGGCGAAGACGAGGCCGAGGAGGGTCTCGGGATCGGCGGCATCCCCGGGGGCCAGCAGGCCGCTCCGGCGTCCCCGCGCCTCGATTGCGGGAAGGTCGGGGCCGCGCCCGTCGTCGTGGATCGCCACGCTGAGGTGGCCGCCCCGCACCGCGACCTCCAGGGTGACGGCGAGCTCGGGCGGCTTGCCGGCGCGGTGGCGCGCCTCGGGGGTCTCGCGGCCGTGGCTCAGGGCGTTCCGCAGAGCGTGCAGGACCGGGTCCTTGAGGGCCTGGAGCAGGGCGCGCTCCACGGGCAGGTCGAGGCCGCGCAGGGCGACCGACACCTCGAAGCCCGCCTCGCGGGCCGTCTCGCGCAGGGAGCGGGCAAGCGGCGCCAGGACGGTCTCGGCCGGCACCAGGGCGAGGCGCTCGCCCTCGCGCCGGACCCGGGCGGCGGCCGCATCGAGGCCGGTCGCGAGGCCGGCGTGCCGGCGGCCGAGCTCGGTGACCTCGCGGACGAGGCCCGAGAGCCCGGCCTCCACGGCCCGCAGCTCCGCCCGGACGGACTCGATCGCGGCGGCCTCCTCCTCGCCCTCGCCGACCCGGCGCGCGAGGTCGGCGAGGGCGCCGCGGCCGCGCAGGCCCTCGGTGCGCCGGCGCAGGGCCGTGGCCTCGCGCAGGAGCCGGGCGAGGCCGTCCGTCACCGTGGCCGAGCCCCCGAGGGTGCTCGTCAGCTCGTGGGTCGCCCGGGAGAGGGCCTCGACGGCCGCGGCCGGCACCCGCACCATGGCGAGCGCCGGGTCGGGCTCGGGCGCCGCCGCGGGCTCGGGCGCTGCGGCGGGCTCGGGCGCAGGAGCCCCGGCAGGCTCCGGGGGAGCCCCGGCAGGCTCCGGGGGAGCCCCAGCGGGCTCCGGGAGAGGCCCAGCGGGCTCCGGCGTCGCGTCCCCCGCCGGGGCGCCGGCGAGGCGCCGGTCGAGGGCGGCGAGCGCGTCGTCCGGCATGGTGGGGGTGGCCTCCCCCTCCAGGCCCGCGACGTAGGCCTCGATCCGGTCGAGGGCGAGGTGGGTCGCCGCGACGGCGTCGCGGTCGAGGGTCGTGGCCCCGGCGGCGATGCGCTCGAACAGGGTCTCCAGGCGGTGGGCGACCGCCTCGACGGGCGGCAGGTCCACCGCGCGCGAGGCGCCCTTCAGGCTGTGGGCGCGGCGGAAGATGTCGTTCCAGTCCGGCCGCTGCCCCTCGGGACCGGCCGCGAGGGCCGTCCGGATGGCATCGATGTGCTCGCGGTGCTCGACCTCGAAGGCGGCGAGCAGGAGCTGGCGGATGTCGGCCACGCGCCCGCGCCCCGCCTAGTGTCGGTAGCGTTCGGCGAGGGCCATCAGCGCCTGGGCGAGCTCGGTCAGGTTCGCGGAGGCCGCCTCGACCTCGCGGGTGCCGGCCGCCGTCTGCTGGCTCGCCTGCCGGATGTTCTGGAGGGCGCCCATCACCTGCTCGATGCCGAGCTGCTGCTGGTTCGTCGAGGCCACGATCTGCTGGAAGGTCTGGACGCTCTCCTCGACGCGCGCGGTGATCTCCTCGATGGTGCGCTGGGTGGTGTCGGAGCGCGTCTTGCCGGTGGCGGCCCGCTTCACGGCCTCCTCGGTGAGCATCACCGAGGTGTTGATGCCGCGCTGGATCTCGCCGAGGATCGTGCGGACCTGCGCGGTCGCGCCCTTGGCCTGGTCCGCCAGGAGCTTCATCTCCGCCGCGACGACCGCGAAGCTGCGCCCGCCCTCGCCGGCGGCCGCCGCCTCGATCGCGGCGTTGAGGGCGAGGAGGTGCGTGCGCTCCGAGATGTCGTTGACCGTGGTGATGATCTCGCCGATCGTCTGGGTCTTCTCCGAGAGCGCGACGATGTTGCCGGCCACCGCCTCGGCCTGCTCGCGGATCGCATCCATGGCGCGGGCCGTGTCGGCGACGGCGCGCAGGCCCGCCTTGGAGGTCTGCGCCGTGGCCTGGGCGCTGGCGATCACCTCGCCGGCCCGCTTCGAGATCTGGGATCCCGAATGGGTGATCTCGTCGACGGTCGCGGCGGTCTCCTGGACGGCCGCGAACTGCTCCTCGACGGAGGCCGCCTGCTGCTGGGCCGAGGCCCGGATCTCGGCCGCGGCGGCGTTGAGGTCGGCGGTGGCGGCGCGGTTCGTGCGGGCGAGGTCGGCGAGCCCCGCCACCATGCCGTTCAGGGTCCGGCCGAGGCGGCCGATCTCGTCGGCGCCCCGCGCATCGAGGGTGCCCGAGAGGTCACCCGACCCGACGCGCTCGGCGAAGGCCATCACGTGCTCGAGCGGCCGCACCACGGCGCGGCTGATCAGGACGGTGATCAGGATGGCCAGGAGCACGCAGGCGCCGAGGGTCAGCGCGATGGAGATGCGGCTGCGCTCGTAGACGTCCTGGACGGCGCGCTGGCCGGCGACGACGCCCT
Organism: Methylobacterium sp. A54F; assembly: GCF_053346035.1. Lineage (NCBI taxonomy): Bacteria > Pseudomonadati > Pseudomonadota > Alphaproteobacteria > Hyphomicrobiales > Methylobacteriaceae > Methylobacterium > Methylobacterium sp. A54F. The sequence goes on from NZ_JBKFBF010000008.1 coordinate 59,526, forward strand.
CGTCGAGGACGTTGCGGGTGGTCTCGATGCTCCTCAGGAAGCCGTCATGGACCCGGTTGAGGCTGTCGTTGCGGGCCTCCACGGCATCGACGTCCTTGGCCTGGATCGCGGCGATCTGCGCCTCGCTGCCGGTGCGCAGCTGCCGGAAGGCCGTGGCCGCCTCACCCGCGGTGGTCGAGAGGCGCTTCCAGATGGCGGCCCGGGCCGGCGAGGTCGCGGTCTCGGCGAAGCCCCCGGAAGACCGGACCACCTGGCCGAGGAGCACGTCCGCCTCCGCGGCCGCCTGGCGCCAGCCGTCGAGCGCCTCCTCGGTGATGCCGCCATCCGTGCGCCGCATCAGGACGGCGATCACGGCGTTGCGCCGGAGGATGCCCATGTCCCGCGCCTTGTTGGCGAGGTCGTCGAGCTGGCGCGCGATGGCGAGGTCGCGGGACACGATCGCGTCGGTGGTGTCCCGGACGGCGCCGATCTGGGAGAGCGCGTAGATGCCGAGCGCCATCAGCACGAGGGTGATGGCGACGAACCCGAGGAGGATTCGCTTTCCGATCGAGATCGACACGCGGCGTCAGGCTCCGGATCCGGTTGAGGCGGCACGGCCGGCCGCCGGGGCAGGGCGGCTCACGGCAGGTAGCGCCGCAGGAGCCGCGTGAGGTCGATGACGGTGAAGTCGCCGAGGCCGGACGGTTCGTCACCGGCGGGGGCATAGCCCGAAACCGCAGCGCTTCCCAGGCCGTCGAGGCCGGGCGCCGCCTCCGTGCCGGCCTGCGCCGTGCCGAGCACGCGGTCGACCGCGAGGGCGATCGGGACGGGCCCGCTCAGGTGCAGCAGGTGCCCCGCCTCGGGTGCCGCGGCGCCGGGCCGCCCGAGGGCCGCGGCGAGGCCGACCACGGTGACGATCGCGCCCGACAGCGCGACGATGCCGAGGATCGCGGGCGGGGCGCCCGGCAGGGGGGTGCAGGCCCGCAGCGGCAGGACGCGCAGAACCTCGCCGGTCGGGATGCCGAAGCGCTCGGAGCCGCAGGCGCAGACGAGGACGGCCCGACCCTCGCGGGCGCGCTCGGCGGTCGCGCCCCGCCGCGCCAGGGCCTGCGTGCGGGCCTCGCGGAGCGCTGCGACGCGCGCGGCCTCCCGGGCCTCCTGCTGCCGTGCTCCGCTCACGCCGCTCCCCGTCCGATGCCGGCCCGCGCGATCCGCGCGCTCTCGGCGATCTCGCCCGCGCAGGCCCCGTCCGCCTCGGGCAGGACGGATGCCGGATCCAGCGCTTGCGCCAAGGCCACCGCGTTGTCGAGGGCCCGGCGCGCGGGCGCAAGCCGCCCGAGGGCGATGAGCAGGAGCCCGAGGTGGTAATGCGCCATCACGAAGTCCCGGTCGAGGTAGAGCGCGGCGCGCAGGCCGCGCTCGGCCTCCGCCTCGCGGCCGAGGCCCCGGGCGAGGAGTCCCTCGTAGAAGCGCAGGCGCGGGTCCGTCGGCGTGTGGAGCAGGATCGCCTGGAGCTCGCGCCAGGCCTGCCCGGTCTCGCCGCCATCGGACAGGGCCCGGATGCGCGCGAGGGCCTCCTCGACCGGCAGGGGCGCCTCGCCGTCCGAGAGGGTGGAGATGTGGGTGGAGCCGGGTGTGGAGGCGGGCGGGGAGGTCTCGGGAGGCGCGGGCCGCTCGGCGGGCGAGGGCCGGCCGGGCGCGGGGTCGCTGCCCCCCGGGGGCGACGCGTCCGCGCCGGCCGGAGCGAGGCTCGTCGTTTCGGACAGCAGCACGCCGTCGCCAAGCCCTCCCTCAGGCCCGCCGCCGCTCACCGGAAGCGGTCCGAACGCATTTGGAGCAAGCACGTCCGGCCCCGGCACGCGGGCGATCGGCTGCACTCCGAGGATCGCCCCGGCCCGCGGGGCCGGCAGCGGGGCGCCCTGCAGGGCCGGCGGCCCGTCCTCCAGCCGGCGGTAGGCCACCGTGCCGGGCAGGTTCACGGCGCTCAGCCAGCCCGAGAAGGCCGGGTTCGGCTCGGCGTGGCCGATCAGCAGCCAGCCGCCGGGCCGGAGCCTGCGGCCCAGCGCCCGCACGATGCCCGCCACCGTGTCGGCGTGGAAGTAGATCAGCACGTTGCGGCACAGGATGAGGTCGAACTCGCCCGGCGGCACCGGCCCGCTGCCGTCGAGCAGGGCGAGGAGGTTCTGCCGCTCGAACCGGACCATGCGCCGGAACTCCGGGCGCAGGGCGTAGCCGCCCTCCCGCAGGGCGCCCCCCGGGCGCGGCGGGATGACCTGGAAGTGGCGCAGCCGCTCCTGCGGCGGCAGGGTCCGGAGCGCCCAGCGGCCGTACTCCGCCGCCCGCGCGGTGGCGAGCGCGTCGCGGCTGATGTCGGTGCCGAGGATGGAGACGTGCCAGTCGGGCAGCGCCGGCCCCAGGAGCTCGTGGGCCAGGATCGCCAGCGAGTAGGGCTCGGCGCCGGTGGAGCAGCCGGCGCTCCAGACGCGCAGGGTGCGCTCGACGGCCCGGTCCGCGACGAGGCCCGGCAGGATCGTCTCCCGCAGGGCGGCGAACTGCTCGGCGTAGCGGAAGAAGAAGGTCTCGCCGATGGTGATCTCGGCCTCGAGGGCCGCCCATTCCGCCGGCCCCGCCTCGCGGTCGTCGAGGCGGGCGAGGTAGCCCGCGCAGTCGCGCAGGCCGCAGGCCTTGAACCGCCGGCGCAGGCGGTCGAACAGCAGGTCGTCCTTATCCGCGTAGTAGTGATGCCCCGTCCGCGCGACGACGCGGCCCTTCAGGGCCGCGTAGGCGGGGTCGTCGTGCGGGTTCACCCGCGCCCGGCTCATGACCGCCTCATCGGTGCCTGCGTCGCTCAGACCGCGCCGAGGCCGGCGAGGCGCTCGCGCGCCGACGCCGTGAGCGCCGCGATGCGCGCCCGCTCCTCCGCGGTGAGGATGCGGCCTGCACCGAGCACGTGGACGAGCCGGTCGTGCCAGGACAGTCCGGCCTCGACGCAGCCGTTCAGGGTCCGGTCGTCGGGGACGGGCCGCAGCGCGTCGGGGGCCACCGTGACGAGGTCGGCGACGCGGTCCACCAGGAAGCCGGTCGCGCGGTCGGCCGCCAGGACGATGTGGGCGTAGGGGTCGGTTCCGGAGTCGGTTGGCCCGCCCGGCCGCAGGCCGAACAGGGCCGCCAGGTCGATCACCGGCACCGGCTCGCCGCCGAGGTTGAGGAAGCCCGCGAGGCTGCCTCCGGTGGCGGGGGGGCGATGCAGGTCCGGTAGCGGCAGGATCTCGGAGACGGCGCTCCGCGGCAGCGCGCAGGGCGTCCCGGCGACGTCGAGGAGGAGGTAGGCGAGGGGGGTGGCGCCCGCGCGGGCCGTCGCTGCGTCGGCGGTCATGGTCGGCGATCGGCGGCCCCTGGAGAGGGACGCCGGCCCGCTCGCCCGCGCCCCTGTGTCGGCCAGTGATAGGGCGGGCGCGGCGGGGCCGCAATCGGCTGCGCCGGGCCGCGGGCCCGGATCGGCGAATCGCTCGTCCGGGCGTTGACCGCGGTGCGGTGCTCCGCTATGAGACCCGACGCTTTTTCAGCGACTCACGCCGATCTCGGGCGTGGCGGCAAGGTCATCCGGACAACACCGATGCGCACGGTTCTCATCGTAGCGGAAGCGCCACTGACGGGGCGGGCCTGACGACAGGGTCCGCGATCCGGCCGGTGGCGCATGCAGGGTCCCGATCGGGGCCCTTTTTTGTTGCCCGCGGCAGGGTCGGTCGCAGCGGAGTTCGAGGACAGGTTCAAGGAGGAAGGCATGAGCGGCGAGGTCATGACCGGGGCCGAGATGGTCATCCGGGCGTTCCAGGATCAGGGCGTGGATACGCTGTTCGGTTACCCGGGCGGCGCCGTGCTTCCGATCTACGACGCGCTCTTCCACCAGAACGCCGTCAAGCACGTGCTGGTGCGCCACGAGCAGGGCGCGGTCCATGCCGCGGAGGGCTACGCGCGCTCCTCCGGCAAGGTCGGCTGCGTCCTCGTCACCTCGGGCCCCGGCGCCACCAACATCGTCACCGGCCTCACTGACGCGCTGCTCGACTCGATCCCGCTCGTCTGCATCACGGGCCAGGTGCCGACGCACCTGATCGGCACCGACGCGTTCCAGGAATGCGACACGGTCGGCATCACGCGCCACTGCACGAAGCACAACTACCTCGTGAAATCGATCGACGACCTGCCGCGCATCCTGCACGAGGCGTTCTACGTCGCGGCGAACGGCCGGCCCGGCCCCGTCGTCGTCGACCTGCCGAAGGACGTGCAGTTCGCGAGCGGCCTCTACGAGAAGCCGTCCTCCTCCGAGCACAAGACCTACCGCCCGGCCGTGAAGGGCGACGCCGACCGCATCCGCGCGGCGGTCGAGCTGATGGCCGGCGCGCGCCGCCCGGTCTTCTACACCGGCGGCGGCGTCATCAACTCGGGCCCCGAGGCCTCGCGCCTGCTGCGTGAGCTGGTGGCCGAGACGGGCTTCCCCGTCACCTCGACGCTGATGGGCCTCGGGGCCTTCCCGGCCTCGGACGACCGGTTCCTCGGGATGCTCGGCATGCACGGCACCTACGAGGCGAACCTCGCGATGCACGAGTGCGACGTGATGATCTGCGTCGGCGCCCGCTTCGACGACCGCATCACCGGCCGGCTCGACGCCTTCTCGCCCTACTCGAAGAAGATCCACATCGACGTGGACGCCTCCTCGATCAACAAGGTCGTCAAGGTCGACGTCGGCATCGTCGGCGATTGCGCCTCGGTGCTGGCCGACATGCTGGAGGCCTGGCGCGCCGCCCCGCGCCGGCCGGACGCCGCGGACCTCGAGCCGTGGTTCGGCAAGATCCGCACCTGGCGGGCGCGCGAGTGCCTGGCCTACTGGCCGTCGGGTACGATCATCAAGCCGCAATACGCCGTGCAGCGCCTCTACGAGGCCTGCAAGGACCGCGAGACCTACGTCACCACCGAGGTCGGGCAGCACCAGATGTGGGCGGCCCAGTACTTCAAGTTCGAGGAGCCGAACCGCTGGATGACCTCCGGCGGCCTCGGCACCATGGGCTACGGCCTGCCCGCCGCCATCGGCACGCAGCTCGCCCACCCGGACGGGCTCGTGATCGACATCGCCGGCGAGGCCTCGATCCTGATGAACATGCAGGAGCTCTCGACCGCCGTGCAGTACCGCCTGCCGGTCAAGATCTTCATCCTCAACAACGAGTACATGGGCATGGTGCGCCAGTGGCAGGAGCTGCTGCACGGCTCGCGCTACTCGCAGAGCTACTCGGAGAGCCTGCCGGACTTCGTGAAGCTCGCCGAGGCCTACGGCGCCAAGGGCATCCGCTGCGACAAGCCGGGCGAGCTCGACGGCGCGATCGCGGAGATGCTCGCCTATGACGGGCCGGTGATCTTCGACTGCATCGTCGACAAGACCGAGAACTGCTTCCCGATGATCCCCTCCGGCAAGGCCCACAACGAGATGCTGCTCTCCGACTACCTCGGCGAGACCGGCGTCGAGCTCGGAGACGTGATCTCCGAGGAAGGCAAGATGCTGGTCTGAGCCGGATACAGGGGAGCCCAGGGGCATGAACGCCATGAACACGCACTACCCCGACCCGGTGCGGGTCGAGCCCGTCAACCGGCACACCCTCGCGGTGATCGTCGACAACGAGCCGGGCGTCCTCGCCCGGATCTCGGGCATGTTCTCCGGCCGCGGCTACAACATCGAGAGCCTGACGGTGTCGGAGTCGGAGGAGGCGCGCCACCTCTCCCGCATCACCATCGTGACGACGGGCACCAACGCGGTGATCGAGCAGATCAAGGCCCAGCTCGACCGCCTCGTGCCGGTGCACCGCGTCGTGGACCTCACGCTCCAGGGCAACGCGCTGGAGCGTGAGATCTGCCTCGTGAAGGTGGTGGGCGAGGGCGACCACCGCTCGGAGGCCCTGCGGCTCGCCGCCGCCTTCGGGGCCAAGACCCTCGACGCGACGCTGAACTCCTTCGTGTTCGAGCTGACCGGCTCCACCGAGGAGGTCGACCGCTTCATCCGCCTGATGAGCGTGATCGGCCTCGTCGAGATCTGCCGCACCGGCATCGCCGCCATGGGCCGCGGGGCGGAGCCGCTGTAGGAGGCCGGGCGTCCCGGCTGCGGCTCTGCTAGGTTGGTGGTTTACGCAATCCGGGAGATCCGGCCATGGATGCCAAGATCGTTCGGCGCGGCGACGACTTCGCCGTGGAGCTCGTCGCCGAAGAGGCCGCGCAGGCCGGCATCAGCGAAGGACAGGCCCTGCCCGTCGTGCTGAAGCCGGGCGCCGCCGGGCCCGGAGGCCGGCCGCGGCGCACCCTCAACGGCGAGCCGATCCCCACCCTCGCGGACATGATCGCCGAGATGGATCGCCTGGGACCCGAGAATCGGCCCGCGGTGATCGATTGGGGTCCGGATGTCGGGGCGGAAATCATCCGCGATGACTGACGACGCCGCGCCGCTCTCGGCCGGCGACCTCGTCTGGGTCGATCTGCGCCCGACCCTTGGCCGGGAGCAGAGCGGCGTCAGGCCGGCGGTCGTGCTGTCGGGCGAAGAATTCCATCGGCGCAACGAGACGGCGATCATCTGCCCGATCACCCGGAACGTGACGCCCTGGCCGACGAAGGTGCTGCTGCCCGACGGTCTCGCGGTCGGCGGGGCCGTGCTGATCGACCAGATCCGCTGCGTCGACCGGGCCGCGCGCGGATTCCGCCGCGTCGGCTCCGTGCCGGCCGACCTTCTGCTCAGGATCCGTCTGACCCTGGCCGAACTGCTCGACATTCCGCCCGGGCCGAACCAGGAATCCCCATGACCGCCCGCACCCTCTACTACGCCCCCGGCGCCTGCTCGCTCGCCGCCCACATCGTGCTGGAGGAGACCGGCGCGCCCTTCGAGACCGTGCGGCTGAACCTGCAGGCCGGCGACCAGCGGGCGCCCGAGTACCTCGCCGTCAACGAGCGCGGCCGCGTGCCGGCGCTCTACGAGGAGGGCTGGGTGCTCACCGAGAACACGGCGCTGATGCGCCACGTCGCCCGCGCCCACCCCGAGGCCGGGCTCTGGCCGGCCGGGCTGCGCGAGCAGGCGGTGGCGGACGAGTGGCTCGGCTGGCTCTCGACCAACCATCACCCCGCCTACGCGCACGTCCGCCGGGCGGAGCGCTACAGCACCGACGAGGCGGCCCACCCGGGCATCCGCGCGCGGGGCGCCGACACCTACGGCGACCTCTGCACGATGACCGAGGTGCGCCTCTCGAACGGCGGCTGGGCGGTCGGGGACCGCTACAGCGTGGTCGATCCCTATCTCCTGCTGTTCTGGATCTGGGGCCGCGGCCCGGCGCTGCGGTTCGACATGGCCGAGCGCTTCCCGGCCTGGACGGCCCATGCCCGCGCCATGGCGGGTCGCCCCGCCGTGCAGCGGGTCTTCGCCCGCGAGGGTCTCGACCTCCCGGCCTGACGGCGCGCGAATTCCGGTCCGGCTCCGCTTGCGCCGCACCCCGAATCGGCCTAACGCACGTACCGTACGGTACGGTACTGAGCCCGGAACGATGCGAGCCGCCACGCAGGACCAGCATGAGACGCCGCCGGAAGCGGCCCAGGCCGCGCCCTCGGCCCGCCAGCAGGCGGTGCTCGACGCGGTGCTCGCCCTCATGGTTGAGGGCGGCGACCAGCTGACCATGGACGCGGTGGCCCGCCGCGCGAGCTGCTCGAAGGAGACGCTCTACAAGTGGTTCGGCGACCGCGACGGCCTCCTCACCGCGACGGTGCGGTGGCAGGCCTCCCGGGTCCATGCCGGCCGCTACGCGACGGCGTTCCTCGACGTCGCGACGCTCACCGAGAGCCTGCGGGACTTCGCCGCGACCTGGCTCTCGGTGATCACGAGCAGCACCTCGGTGGCCCTCAACCGGATCGCCATCGGGCATGCGGGCTCGCGCAAGAGCAACCTCGGGGCGATCGTCCTCGCCAACGGGCGCTTCGTCATCGGGGAGCGGGTCAAGCCCGTCCTGGAGGCGGGGCGCGCCGCCGGGCTCCTCGCCTTCGAGGACAGCGAGACGGCGTTCCGAACCTTCTTCGGCCTCGTCGGCCGCGACGTGCAGATCCGGCTCCTGCTGGGCGACGCCGTCGCGCCGGATCCGGTCGAGATCCGGCGCGACGCGAGCCGCGCCGTCGAGCAGTTCCTGGCCCTCTACGGGCCGGGCGCACCCCACACCCCCGACGCCACGCACACAACCTGAAAGGGAGAGACCGATGCGGGTTTACTACGATCGCGACGCCGACCTGAACCTGATCAAGGGCAAGAAGGTCGTCATCGTCGGCTACGGCAGCCAGGGCCACGCCCACGCGCTTAACCTGCGCGACTCGGGCGTCAAGGACGTCGTGATCGCGCTCCGCGAAGGCTCCGCGACCGCCCGCAAGGCCGAGGCCGAGGGCTTCACGGTGATGTCCGTCGCCGAGGCCGCCAAGCAGGCCGACGTCGTGATGATGCTCACCCCCGACGAATTGCAGGGCGACATCTACCGGGAGTCGCTGGAGCAGAACATGAAGCAGGGCGCCGCCCTGCTGTTCGCCCACGGCCTCAACGTCCACTTCAACCTGATCGAGCCCCGCAAGGACCTCGACGTGCTGATGGTCGCCCCGAAGGGCCCGGGCCACACCGTGCGCTCCGAGTACCTGCGCGGCGGCGGCGTGCCGACGTTGATCGCCATCGCCCAGGACGCGAGCGGAAACGCCCACGACCTCGGCCTCTCCTACGCCTCCGCCAACGGCGGCGGCCGCGCCGGCATCATCGAGACGACCTTCAAGGAGGAGTGCGAGACCGACCTGTTCGGCGAGCAGGCCGTGCTCTGCGGCGGCCTCGTCGAGCTGATCAAGGCCGGCTTCGAGACCCTGGTCGAGGCGGGCTACGCCCCCGAGATGGCCTATTTCGAGTGCCTGCACGAGGTGAAGCTGATCGTCGACCTCATCTACGAGGGCGGCATCGCCAACATGAACTACTCGATCTCGAACACCGCCGAGTACGGCGAGTACGTCACCGGCCCGCGCATCGTCACGCCCGAGACCAAGGCCGAGATGAAGCGCGTCCTCAACGACATCCAGTCGGGCATCTTCACCCGCAACTGGATGCTGGAGAACCGGGTCAACCAGACCTCGTTCAAGGCGACCCGCGCCAAGCTCGCCGCCCACCCGATCGAGGAGGTCGGCGCCAAGCTCCGCGGCATGATGCCGTGGATCTCCGAGAAGGCGCTCGTGGACAAGTCCCGCAACTGACCGCGCGTGGCGTGCCGGGCGCCGCCCGGCCGCTTCGAGCGAAGGGCCGGCTCCGCGGATCGCGGGGCCGGCCTTTTCGCATGGGCGCGGCGGTTGCGGTCGGCCCGGGTTTGCGGCCATCATCCGGCAGCGGCCCCGCGTGCAAGGAGGGCCCGGGAGGAAACGATGGCGTCACTCTACTCGGAGGCGCACCGCGCGCTGCAGAACGAGTTCGGCACGGTCAAGCTCGCGAACCGGCTCGATACCGACTGGGTGCACGAGGCGATCCAGCCCGACGAGGCCGCCTTCATCGGCTCGCGCGACATGTTCTTCCTCTCGACCGTCGATCCGGACGGCATGCCCACCGTCTCCTACAAGGGCGGCGCGCCGGGCTTCGTGAAGGTGACGGGCGAGACGAGCCTGGTCTTCCCCGGCTTCGACGGGAACGGCATGTTCTACTCGATGGGCAACATCGAGGGGCAGGCCAAGGTCGGCCTGCTGTTCATCGACTTCGAGACGCCGCACCGGGTGCGCGTCCAGGGCCGCGCGAGCCTGCTGCGGGACGACCCGCTGATGGCCGAGTACACCGAGGCCAAGTACTTGGTGCGCGTCGACGTCACCAAGATCTGGGTCAACTGCCCGCGCTACATCCACAAGTACCAGAAGGTCGCGCAGAACAAGTACGTGCCGAGCCCCGGCCGCGAGACCCCGCTCGCCGCCTGGAAGCGCCTCGACCTCGCCGGCGACGTGATCAGCGACGCCGACAAGGCCCGCGTCGCCAAGGAAGGCCGCCTGGAGGTCTCCGAGTACGAGGCGCTGGTGGCCCGCGGCGAGGCGTAGGCGTCGCTGAACTCAGCAGCCGAGGCGGTCCGCCAGCGCCGCGAGGTCGGGGACCGCGTGGGTGACCGGCCCGGCGGGCGCGGTCTCGCCGCCCGCCGGCCCGTGCTCGCGGGGGCGCGCGACGTGGGCGGTGGCGAGGCCCTCGGCCGCGGCCGCCGCGAGGTCGTCCGAGTGGGCGGCGACCATCAGCGTGCCCCCGGCCGGGAAGCCGAGGGCCGCCACCGCGTCGCGGTAGACGACCGGCATCGGCTTGTAGGCGCGCGAGTGGCCGGCTCCGAGGATCGCGTCGAAGACGAACCCGTTGCGCCGGGCGAGATCGGCCATCAGCCGGACCGGGCCGTTGGAGAGGGGCGCCAGGAGGTGGCGGGTCCGCAGGCGCGCGAGGGCCGCCGGCACCTCGGGCCAGGCATCGAGCCGGTGCCAGGCCTGCACGAGGTCGCGGGCGACCGCCTCGGGCAGCGGGCCGAGGCCGAACGCCGCCGCGACCGCGGGGAGCGACTCGGCGTGCAGGACATCGAGGTCGACGTAGGCCCGCCGGCCGGAGCGCACGGTTTCCATCGAGGGCTGGTAGCGGGCGCGCCACGCATCCGCGAAGGCGCCCCCGTCGAGGCCGGGGATCAGCCGCTCCGCCTCCCGCGCGACCCCCGAGCGCCAGTCCACCAGCGTCCCGAAGACGTCGAAGACGAGCGCCCCGGCAAGCGTCACGCCGCCCCCGGGTCCCGGGCCTGGCCCCGCCGCACGAAGCCGACGATGTCGTAGACGGCGGCGAGGTTCGGGGCCGCGATGGCCTCCGCCCGCGCCGCGCCGTCGGCCAGGATGGCGTCGATGTGGGCCGGGTCGGCGGTGAGCCGGCGCATCTCGGCGCCGAGGGGGGCGAGCTTCTCGACGGCGAGCTCCACGAGCGCGCCCTTGAAGGCCGAGAACTGGCCGCCGCCGTACTGGCCGAGCACGGCCTCTCGGGTGGTGTCGGCGAGCGCCGCGAAGATGCCCACGAGGTTGTCGGCCTCGGGCCGGCCGGCGAGCCCCGCGACCTCCGAGGGGAGGGCGTCCGGGTCGGTCTTGGCCTTGCGCACCTTCTGGGCGATGGCGTCGGCATCGTCCGTGAGGTTGATGCGCGAATTGTCGGAGGGGTCCGACTTCGACATCTTCTTGGTGCCGTCCCGCAGGCTCATCACCCGCGCGGCCGGGCCGCCGATCAGCGGCTCGGTGATGGGGAAGAAGCCCTCGCCGTGGCCTTGCGCCGCGATCGCGGCGGAGAAGTCGTTGTTGAACTTCTGCGCGATGTCGCGGGTCAGCTCCAGGTGCTGCTTCTGGTCCTCGCCGACCGGCACGTGCGTCGCCCGGTAGGCCAGGATGTCGGCCGCCATCAGCACGGGGTAGTCGTAGAGGCCGACGCTGGCGTTCTCCCGGTCCTTGCCGGCCTTGTCCTTGAACTGGGTCATGCGGTTCAGCCAGCCGAGGCGGGCGACGCAGTTGAACACCCAGGCGAGCTGGGCGTGCTGCGGCACCTGGGACTGGTTGAAGACGATGGAGCGCCGGGGGTCGATGCCCGCCGCGATGAAGGCCGCCGTGACCTCGCGGATCTGGCTCCGCAGCGCGTCCGGGTCCTGCCAGAGGGTGATCGCGTGGAGGTCGACCACGCAGTAGAGGCACTGGGCCCTGGCCTGCATCTCGACGAAGCGCTTGATGGCGCCGAGATAGTTGCCGAGGTGCAGGTTCCCGGTCGGCTGGACGCCCGAGAAGACCAGTTCCTTGAACGCGGCCATGCCCGCACGCCCCCTGCCCGCCGGATGCCCCGCTCGGCGATCGCGGGGTTCTGACCGCCCCCCCTCGCCCCGTCAAGGCTCCCGCAGGTCGACCCGCCGCGAGGGGCAGAGGTCCACGAGAACGCAGCGCCCGCAGGCCGGACGCGCATGGTGGCAGACGTTCTGCCCGTGCAGCATCAGGATCTCGTGATTGTCGTAGAGGTCCTGCGCGCTCCAGTCGGCCGGGAGCTGCGCCCGGAGGATCGGGTGGGCGGGCCCCACGTCGATGCGGGGGCCGACGAGGCCGAGGCGCTGGGCGACCCGGTGATGGTGGCTGTCGACCGGCAAGGCCGGCATCCGCAGCGTCGAGAACGAGAGCACCGCCGCGCTGGTCTTAGGACCGACGCCGGGAATCGCCTCCAGCCAGGCGCGCGCCGCCTCGACCCCGAGACCGGCGAGGAAGCCGAGGTCGAGGCTGCCGTGGCGTGCCTGGACCGCGCGCAGGATCGCCTGGATGCGGGGCGCCTTCAGCTCCGGCCAGGTGACGCCGCGGATCAGCGCCTCGATCTCGGGGACCGGCGCGTCGAGGAGGTCCGACCAGTCCGGGAAGCGGGCCCGCAGGGCCTTGAAGGCGCGCCCCGAATCGGCGTTGCGGGTCCGGTGCGAGAGGAGCGAGGAGACGAGCTCGCTCAGGGGGTCCAGGCTGTGGAAGTACGGGATCGGGCAGCCGTAGACCGGGCAGAGCCGGGCATGGACCGCCAGCGCCTTCTCGGCGAGCGCCGGATCGGCGGGAGCCGCCACCGGGCGGGCGCGCCGGCGCGGGGCGGGCCGGGCTTCGGGCGGGTTCGGGTCCGCGCGCGGGCCCTCGATCGGCGCGTGGTTCGTGAGGGGTCGGCCCAGAAGGGGGCTGCTGCTCGCCATGAGGGGCGAATCTCCGATCCGGGCCGCGGGTTCCGGGGCCCGTCCCGTCGGCTCGCCGGGCGCGTCACTTCGCTGCGCCCGTCACCGGCAGCCCGCGTTACTTCACCAGGGCGTAGATGTTCACGTCGAGCTTGGCGTCGGTCTTGTCGGTGAGGTCGGTGACGTATTCCTCCACGAAGCGGTCCTGCACCACGACGTCCTTGGCGTCGAGGTAGGCCGTCAGGGTCTCGTAGGTGCCGTCGATCTCGTCGTAGCTGCCCTTGTGGGAGAAGCGCAGCGCCTTGCCGCTCGGGGTGGTGCCGAAGCGGACGCCCTCGCCCTCGGGGGGCTTGGGATCCGGCATCCGCTCGACCGGCACCATCGCCTCGAACTGGAAGCCGTCGTCGTCGGTGCGGGTGAACACGGCGATCGGCCGCCCTGCCGGCGCGATGCCGGCCTTGGCGAGATCCGCCTCGATGCGCGCGAAGCTGGCCTTGAGGGTCGGCAGCGCCTCCTCCCACTTGGTCTTGCCGGATAGGATCGCCGCGGGCTTGGCCGGCAGGGAGACCGCGTCCACGTCGTCGGCATCCGCCGGCGCCGGCACCAGCGTGGCGCGGGGCGCCGCGGGCGCGCCGGGGACGGGAGCACCGGTCGGCGGCGCGATGGCCTTGTCGGGGGCGGGGGCCGTGGTCCGGTTCGGGTCGGGCTTGCCGGTATCCGGCACCGTGGTGGTCGGCAGCGGGTTCGTCTCCGCGGGGGAGGGGGCCGTGGAGGGCGGCGGGGCGGCGCCCGCCGGGGGCGCCGCCGGCTTGTCCTGCGCGACCGCCGGCAGGGCGGCGAGGAGGGCGGTGGCGAGGGCGCCAGCGAGAGCGAGGGACGGCGTGGGGCGGGTCAAGGAGGCGCTCCGGCAGGAACGGGCCGCCCCCGCATCCGGCGGGAGGGCCCTCGTGCGCCAAGGTAGTGTCGAACCGGGGCCATCGCGAGGTGGAAGTTCGCCCGCGCAGGACCGCGACCCAGACCCGCGACCCAGACCCGCGACCCGGCACGGGTGCGCGGGCGCGCGCATTGCCATATAGCGGGCCGGACAGACACGAGGCCCCGGCACGATCCGACCGAGCATGAGCGCACTCGCCCACAGACGATTCCTGAAGATGCACGGTGCCGGCAACGCCATCGTGGTGCTCGACCTGCGCGGCTCGGACCTGCGCGTCCGGCCGGAGGAGGCCCAGGCCATCGCGGGCGACACCCACTCGGCCTTCGACCAGCTGATGGTGCTGCACGACCCCCTGCGGCCCGGCACCGACGCTTCCATGCGCATCTACAACACCGACGGCTCGGAATCGGGCGCCTGCGGCAACGGCACCCGCTGCGTCGCCTTCGCGATGCTCGACGACCCCGCCATGGCGCGGCCCGCCGAGAGCGGCCGCCTCACCCTCGAGACCGTGGCGGGCCTCGTCGAGGTCAAGCGCGTGGCCGACCGCTCCTTCACGGTGGACATGGGCCGCCCGCGCCTCGCCTGGGACGAGATCCCGCTGCGCGATCCCTTTCCGGACACCCGCCGGATCGAGCTGCAGATCGGGCCGATCGACGATCCGATCCTGCACTCGCCGGGCGTCGTCAGCATGGGCAACCCGCACGCCGTGTTCTTCACCGAGCGCGACCCGGACAGCTTCGACCTAGCCCGGATCGGCCCGATGCTGGAGAACCACCCCGTCTTCCCCGAGCGCGCCAACATCTCGGTGGCCCGGGTGACCGGGCGCGAGGCGATCAAGCTGCGCGTCTGGGAACGCGGCGCCGGGCTGACGCTCGCCTGCGGCACCGCCGCCTGCGCGACCGTGGTGGCGGCCTCGCGCCTGCGCATGATCGGCCGCCAGGCGACAGTGAGCCTGCCCGGCGGCGACCTGTTCATCGAGTGGCGGGCCGACGACCACGTGCTGATGACGGGCCCGGTGTTCCTCGAGGGCGAGGGCACGCTGGCGCCCGAGCTGTTCGCGCACCTGCACTGAGGCGCGCGTGCCCGTCGAGATCCTGACCTTCGGCTGCCGCCTCAACGCGGTGGAATCGGAGGTGATGCGCAGCGCCCCCCACGGGGAGGCCGGGACGCCGGGGGCAGGCGAGCGCGTCATCGTGAACACCTGCGCGGTCACGGCGGAGGCCGGCCGGCAGGCCCGCAAGGCGATCCGGCGCATCGCCCGGGCGCGGCCCGAAGCCGAGATCGTGGTGACGGGCTGCGGCGCCGAGGTCGAGACCGCCGCCTACGCCGCCATGCCCGAGGTCGCCCGCCTCGTGGGGAACGCCGAGAAGCTGCGGGCCACCACCTGGACGCCGGGCGCCCCGAACCGCGACCGGGCGCCGGCCGAGGACATCATGGCGGTGCGCGAGGCGCCCGCGACGCACGTCACGGGCCTCTCGGGGCACACGCGGGCTTTCGTGCCCGTGCAGAACGGCTGCGACCACCGCTGCACCTTCTGCGTCATCCCGTTCGGGCGCGGCAACTCGCGCTCCGTGGCGCCCGAGGCGGTGGTGGATCAGGTCGCCCGCATCGTGGCGCATGGCGGGCGCGAGGTGGTGCTGACCGGCGTCGACCTCACCGCCTACGGGCGCGACCGCGACGGCGCGCCGGGCCTCGGGCGCCTCGTCCAGGCGATCCTCGCGGGGGTGCCGGACCTCGCGCGGCTGCGCCTCTCCTCTATCGACTCGGTCGAGGCCGATCCGGCCCTGATGGAGGCGCTCGCCTCCGAGGCCCGCCTGATGCCCCACCTCCACCTGTCCCTCCAGGCCGGCGACGACCGCGTGCTCAAGCGGATGAAGCGCCGGCACCTGCGCGCCGACGCGATCCGCTTCTGCCGCGAGGCGCGCCGCCTGCGCCCGGGCCTCGTGCTCGGCGCCGACCTGATCGCGGGCTTCCCCACGGAGACGGAGGACGGGTTCGCCCGCACCCTCGACCTCGTCGACGCGTGCGGCCTCACGCACCTCCACGTCTTCCCCTACTCGCCCCGCCCCGGCACGCCGGCGGCGCGGATGCCGGCGGTCGCGCCGGAGGCCGTGCGCGACCGCGCGGCACGGCTGCGCGCGGCCGGCGCGGCGGCCCTCCACCGCCACCTCGACGGCGAGGTCGGGGCCCTCCGCCGGGTGCTCGCGGAGCGCGGCGGCACCGGCCGCACCGAGGGCTTCACCCCGGTGCGCCTCGCCGCCGAGCCCGGCAGCCTCGTGGACGTGCGGATCACCGGCCACGACGGGCGGGCCCTGATCGCGGCCTGACGCCTTCGCCCAGGCGCCGCGCGGGCCTGGCGCTACCCGCTCCAGCCGCAGGCGGCGAGCCCCGGCCGCATGTGGTCCGGCGCCGGCGCCTCGACGACGATGGCGGGGCGCTTCGGGTAGAGCGGCAGGCCGAGGCGGTGGGCGTGGAGCTGCAGGCCCGGCCCGCCCGAGCGCGGTGCGCCCCCGTAGATCGCGTCGCCCCGGATCGGGAAGCCCAGCGCCGCGCAATGCACGCGAAGCTGATGGGTGCGTCCGGTGACGGGCTCGAGCTCCAGCCAGGCGGAGCCGTCCGGCGCGCGGCCGAGGACCCGCCAGCGCGTCAGCGCCGGGTCGCCGGACGGATCCGCCTTCATCCACCAGGAGCGGGGATCCTCCGAGCGCCGGGCGAGGGGCAGGTCGATCGCGCCGCTCTCCTCGGGCGGCCCGCCCTCCACGATCGCCCAGTAGCGCTTCTCCGCCGCGCCGATGGCGAACAGGCGGTTGAGGCGCGCGAGCGCCTTGGCGTGGCGCCCAAGCGCGAGGCAGCCCGAGGTGTCGCGGTCGAGCCGGTGCACCGCCTCCGGCCGCCGCGGCAGGCCGAAGCGCAGGGCGTCGAGGTGGTCGGTGAGGGTTTCCCCGCCTCGCGGGCCCGGATGCACGGGCAGCCCCGCCGGCTTGTCGATGACGAGCAGGAGGGCATCGCGGTAGAGGAGCCGGGGCCCTATCTCTGACGGCAGCGCGGTGGACATGCGCGCCGGGTATGGCCTCCGGCCCGCGGGAGCAAGGACGTTCATGAACGGAGACGAGAAGCCGGGCTGGTTCGGCCGCCTGTTCGGGCGCAAGGGCAGCACCGAGGAGAGCCTCCCCGAGAAGAGCAGCACCGAAGACACGTCGCCCGGGGGCGAGCCGCCCGCGGACGCGACGGCCTCGCCCGCCGAGGGCCGGCCCGACTTCGCCACCGGCGCGGACGACCTGCGGGCGGTGCCGCTGCCCCCGAGCGAGCCCGCCCCCGACGATCCCGGCCGTAATGCCGTGCCGGACGAGATCGAGGGCGCGGACCTGCAGCCCATCGAGGGCGAGCCGGAGCGGCCGCCCTCCGGCACCGCGGGCGACCCGCCCGAACGGGGTGCCGAGCCGGCGAACACCACCACGGCGAGCTTCGCGCCCCTTCCGGGTGGATCGCCCGCGGTGCCGGAAGGCCCGAGCGAGACCGACATCCAGCCGGTCGACGCGGCCGCCGCCATCGCCAACGACGCCGCGAAGGAGCCGGAGGCGCGCGGCTGGTGGGGCCGCCTCACCTCCGGCATGCGGCGCACCTCCTCGAACCTGTCGGACCGGGTCACCGGGCTCTTCACCAAGCGCAAGCTCGACGCGACGACCCTCGAGGACCTGGAGGATGCCCTGATCCAGGCCGATTTCGGCATCGAGACCGCGGCCCGGATCTCGGAGGCGGTCGGCAAGGGCCGCTACGAGAAGGGCATCTCGCCGGACGCGGTGCGGGAGATCCTCGCTACCGAGGTCGAGCGGGCCCTCGCCCCCGTCGCGGAGCCCCTCGCGGTCGATGCCGCGCGCAAGCCGTTCGTGGTCCTGATGGTCGGCGTCAACGGTGCGGGCAAGACTACCACCATCGGCAAGCTCGCCCTCAAGCTGCGGGCGGAGGGACGCAGCGTGATGCTCGCGGCCGGCGATACCTTCCGGGCGGCGGCGGTCGACCAGCTCAAGGTCTGGGGCGAGCGCACGGGCACGCCGGTGATCACCCGGCCCGAGGGCGCCGACGCGGCCGGCCTCGCCTTCGACGCGCTGGAGGCCGCGCAGCGCGAGGGCACCGACGTGCTCCTCATCGACACGGCCGGCCGGCTCCAGAACAAGGCCGGCCTGATGGCGGAGCTGGAGAAGATCGTGCGGGTGATGCGCAAGCGCGACCCCGAGGCGCCCCACGCCACCCTCCTCGTCCTCGACGCGACGGTCGGCCAGAACGCCCTGAGCCAAGTCGAGCTGTTCTCGCAGGCGGCCCCGGTGAGCGGCCTGGTGATGACGAAGCTCGACGGCACCGCGCGGGGCGGGATCCTGGTGGCGCTCGCCGCGAAGTTCGGCCTGCCCGTCCACTTCATCGGCGTCGGCGAGGGCGTCGAGGACCTCGAACCCTTCACGGCGCGCGACTTCGCCCGGGCCATCGCGGGGCTCGAGAAGGACTGAGGCTCAGGGGCCGGCCGCCACGACGTCCGTGCGGGCGAAGTCGTCGCCCTTGTAGAGCAGCGGCGCGTCGAGCGCCGTGGCCAGCGCGTAGGCGAAGCAGTCCCCGAAGTTCAGCCCAGCCGGGTGGCGGCCCTTGCCGTAGCGCGCGAACGCGTCGGCCGCCCGGCGGGCGAGGGCTTCGTCGAGGGGATGGATGGTGATGCCCCGAGCGTCGAGCCAGGCATCGAGGAGACGGCGGCCGTCCTCGCGGCGCGAAGCCACGATCGCACATTCGAGGTAGGTCGGCGCAGCCATGTAGCGCGGCTCCGCAAGCGCCAGGATCCCGGAAAGGCGCTCCGCCTCGGGCTCATGAAACAGGATCGCTGCGAAGGCCGAGCTGTCGACGACGATCACGCCGGCAAGCCGTTCTCGTCCCAGGCCAGGATCTCCTCGACCGGTCGCGGGTCGACGAGGGGCCGGGCGTTCCAATCGCGTCGCAGGATCTCGTCCGAGGACAACCCCTCGCCGACGCGACGGGCACGCTCCGCCTCGAGCCGCGCCCGCTCGCGCAGCAGCAGGTCCCGGAGGAGGTCGGGCTCCCGCCGGCCGGTCCAGGCGGTCAGGTCGCCGAGCAGGCTCTCGACCTCCGGATCCTCGATGGTGATGGACATGATGCGCCTGCCGCCGATACAGAGCCTCGTCAGGAATTCTAGCGGGGCCGCCGCCACGAGGCCAGGGCCCGCCCCAGGGCTGCCCGGTTGATGCAGATCGAATCCGTCCCCCCGCGCCGCCACCTCGCCCCGCTGCCGAAGCTCGCCCTGGAACTCGGGCCACTGGTGCTGTTCTTCCTCGGCAACGCCTACGCGGAGCGCTTCGGGGTCGCCGAGAGCCAGAAGCTGTTCGTGGCCACCGGCCTGTTCATCGTCGCCACCGTGACGGCGCTGGCGATCCACTTCGCCCTGGTGCGGCGCCTGCCCATCATGCCGCTCGTGTCCGGCGTCGTCGTGGTGGTGTTCGGCGGCCTGACGCTCGCGCTGCAGGACAAGACCTTCATCATGGTGAAGCCCACCATCGTGAACACCCTGTTCGGGCTCGTCCTGCTCGGGGGGCTGGCCTTCGGCAAGTCGCTCCTCTCCGTCGTCCTCGACAGCATGTTTGCGCTCACCGACGAGGGCTGGCGCAAGCTGACCTTCCGCTGGGGGCTGTTCTTCCTCGCCCTCGCCGTCCTCAACGAGGTGGTGTGGCGCACGCAGACCGAGAATTTCTGGGTGAACTTCAAGGTCTTCGGCATCATGCCGCTCACCGTCGCCTTCGCGCTCGCGCAGACGCCGCTGCTGACCCGCTACGAGCGCAAGGACGGCCCGGCCGCCTGAGGGGGAGCCCGAGGCTGACCCTGCCCGAAGGGATCGGGCCGGGCGCGACGCGGCCTCAGCGCGCGGCGGCGACCTTGCCGGCGGCGCGGATCTTGGCCAGCACGCTGCCGAGGTTCTCCGGCGTTACGATGCCCACGAGCTTGTCGCGGATCACGCCGTCCGGCCCGACGATGAAGGTCTCGGGCACGCCGTAGACGCCGAAATCGATGCCGACGCGGC
This sequence comes from Methylobacterium sp. A54F, assembly GCF_053346035.1. NCBI lineage: Bacteria > Pseudomonadati > Pseudomonadota > Alphaproteobacteria > Hyphomicrobiales > Methylobacteriaceae > Methylobacterium > Methylobacterium sp. A54F. Next base: position 79,264 of record NZ_JBKFBF010000008.1, read on the forward strand.
CGCTCTCGTCGAGGCCGACCGCCGAGAAGGGTACGCCGTTGCGGGCGAGGAAGCGCCGCCCGTTCTCGGGCGCGTCCTTGTAGTCGATGCCGACGAGCCGGATCCCGGGCTCGCGGGCGAGCCGCATCAGCATCGGATGCTCGATCTGGCAGGGGGCGCACCAGGAGGCCCAGACGTTCACGACGGTGACGGCGCCCTTGAGATCGTCGCTCGACAGGCCCGGGACGGGCCGGCCGTCCGGCCCGGTGAGGCCCGGCACCGCGCCGAGCCGGAACTCGGGCACCGGCCGGCCGATCAGCGCCGAGGGGATCGCGGCCGGGTCCGCCCCCGAGCGCAGGCGCAGGAAGAAGATCCCGGCGAGCGCCGCGAAGGCGAGGAGCGGCACGATCAGGAGGAGGGAGCGCCGCACCGGCTCGGGGCTGGCCTGCTGCGGAGCGCTCACCGGTCGCGCTCCGCGCCGCCCTGAAGGTCCGCCAGCGCGCGCTTCTGGGCCCGCTGGTCGCGGACGGCGTTCAGGATGAACCCGCCCATCACCAGGGCCGTGAAGGCGTAGGCGCCCAGGATGAAGCCGGCATGCGGCCCGAGGTCCGGCAATCCGAGGGTCATGGCGGGCTCAGAGCGCTTGACCGAGGGGGAGGGCGGCGCCGGGTCCCGGTGCGAGCCCGGTGGCGCCCGCGTCGAGGCGTTCGGCCTCGCGGATCGTCAGGGTGCGGACCCGGCGGCGCAGGATCTCGGTGCGCATGGCGTAGAGGTGGAGCGTCACGCCGAGGAGCGTCGCGGCGGCGATCATCACGAGGAGCGGGTAGAGCATCGAGGGATCGATCGTCGAGCCGCCCATCCGCAGGATCGAGGCCGGCTGGTGCAGCGTCGACCACCAGTTCACCGAGAACTTGATGATCGGCAGGTTCACGGCGCCGACGAGGGTGAGGATCGCCACCGCCCGGGCCGCCCGGTTCGGGTCCTCCATGGTGCGCCAGAGGGCGATGATGCCGCAGTAGATCAGCAGCAGCACCAGCATGGAGGTGAGGCGCGCGTCCCAGACCCAGTAGGTGCCCCACATGGGCTTGCCCCAGAGCGAGCCGGTGACGAGGCAGATCAGGGTGAAGGCCGCCCCGATCGGCGCCGCGGCGCGTTGGGCGACGTCCGCGAGGGGATGCCGCCAGACAAGGGTGCCGATCGCCGAGAGCGACATGGCGCCGTAGAAGAACACGCCGAGCCAGGCGGCCGGGACGTGGATGAACATGATCCGCACGGTCTCGCCCTGCTGGTAGTCGGGCGGGGCCACGAACCAGGTCAGGTACTGGCCGACCGCCAGCAGCAGGGCCGACAACCCGGCGAGCCAGGGCAGCGCGGTCCCCGACCAGCGCATGAAGCGTCCGGGATTGGCCAGATTCGTGAAAAGGCGCGTCCACATGCCTGCCGCTTTAGCGCGGGGTGCGGTGCAGCAGCAATGCGGCGCGTCGGTCCGCCAGGGGAAGGGGCATCGGGATGGTGGGGATGCCCGGAGATCCGCGTGGCCGACGACACATGCGGCCAACCTAGGGTTATTCGAACCGCTCGCGTCCCTGCCAGCGGCGAGGGACGCGAGCATGACGGCATGCGAGAACCGATCCCATGCTCAAACTGTATAAACAGGATCGTTCGTCGAGTTCTTGTTAAGCTTGATCCCGTGATTGCAGTCGCTCTGCGCGACATAGCTTTCACTACTGCGAGAGATTGCCTCACCATTCTTCGCGTAGTAGACCCAATACCAGTGGCCTTTGCTATCTCGCGTCATCTTATAGCAAGGGTAAGTCACATCAGCCATGTGGTGAACCTCATGTGTCCGGGTCGATGGGCGACGCGGATCCAGCGAACAAGCCAACTCTAGGTCAGCTTGGCAGAGGTTGTATCGACGGGTTCGACCTTCAAGGGCAACCTGAGATAAAAAAGGCCCCCTCCCTGTCGGGAGAGGGCCCGCAACGGGTGCCGCCCGGGGCTGTCAGGCCGCGAGCGAGCGCAGCACGTAGGGCAGGATGCCGCCGTTGCGGAAGTATTCGAGCTCGTCGAGGGTGTCGATCCGGCAGGTGAGCGGGACTTCCTGCCGCGTGCCGTCCGCCGACGTGATCTCGGCGATCAGGGTCTGGCGCGGCTTCAGCTCGCCCGCGAGGCCCCGGATCGTCACGGTCTCGTCGCCCTTGAGGCCGAGGGAGGCCCAGCTCGTCTCCCCCTGGAAGACCAGCGGCACCACGCCCATGCCCACGAGGTTCGAGCGGTGGATGCGCTCGAAGCTCTCGGCGACCACGGCGCGGACGCCGAGGAGCTTGGTGCCCTTGGCCGCCCAGTCGCGGGACGAGCCGGTGCCGTACTCCTTGCCGGCGAAGACGACGAGGGGCGTGCCGGCCTCGGCGTAGCGCTGCGCGGCGTCGTAGATGTACATCCGCTCGCCTGAGGGCTGGAACAGGGTCCAGCCGCCCTCGACCACGTTGCCGCCCTCGTCCCGCACCATCTGGTTCTTGATGCGGATGTTGGCGAAGGTGCCCCGCATCATCACCTCGTGGTTGCCGCGGCGCGTGCCGTACTGGTTGAAGTCCTGCACGCGCACCTGGTGCTCCTGCAGGTAGGCGCCCGCCGGCGAGGCCGCCCGGATGTTGCCGGCCGGCGAGATGTGGTCCGTCGTGATCGAGTCGAGGAACAGGCCGAGGATGCGCGCGTCCGCGATGTCGGTGACGGGCGCCGGCGTCTTCTCCATGCCAACGAAGTAGGGCGGGTTCTGCACGTAGGTGGAGCCGGGGTTCCAGGCGAAGGTCTCGGCCTCCTCGACCGCGACGCCCCGCCAGTTCTCGTCGCCCCCGAACACGTCGGCGTAGCGGCTCTTGAACAGCGCCGAGGTGATGTTCCGCTCGATGAAGGCGCTCACCTCCGCCGAGGAGGGCCAGATGTCGGCGAGGTAGACGGGCTTGCCGTCGGCGCCCTGGCCCAGCGGATCCTTGGTGAGGTCGACCTGGAGCGAGCCCGCGAGCGCGTAGGCCACCACCAGGGGCGGGGAGGCGAGGTAGTTCGCCCGCACGTCGGGGTTCACGCGGCCCTCGAAGTTGCGGTTGCCCGAGAGCACGGCCGCGGCCACCACGTCGTTGTCGTTGATGGCCTTGGAGATCGGCGCCGGCAGCGGGCCGGAATTGCCGATGCAGGTGGTGCAGCCGAAGCCGACGAGGTTGAAGCCCAGCGCGTCGAGGCTCTCCTGCAGGCCGGCCTTGTCGAGGTACTCGGCCACCACTTGGCTGCCCGGGGCCAGCGAGGTCTTCACCCACGGCTTGGTGGTGAGGCCCTTGGCCACCGCGTTGCGGGCGAGGAGCCCCGCGCCGATCATCACGGAGGGGTTCGAGGTGTTGGTGCAGCTCGTGATCGCCGCGATCACCACGTCCCCGTGGCCGATGTCGAAGTTGGTGCCCTCGACCGCGTAGCGGCTCGCGATGTCGGCGGCCTTGCGGAACTCCCGCTCCATGGCGTCGGCGAAGCCGGCCTTGGCGCCGTCGAGGAGCACCCGGTCCTGCGGGCGCTTCGGGCCGGCGAGCGAGGGGCGCACGTCGCCCATGTCGAGGGCGAGCGTGTCGGTGAAGACGGGGTCCGGCGTGTCGGCGTCGCGCCACATGCCCTGCGCCTTGGCGTAGGCCTCCACCAGCGCGATGCGCTCGTCGGAGCGGCCCGTCACCTTGAGGAAGTCGATGGTCTTGCGGTCGACGGGGAAGAAGCCGCAGGTGGCGCCGTACTCGGGGGCCATGTTGGAGATCGTGGCGCGGTCGGCCACCGCCATGTCGTCGAGGCCGGGGCCGTAGAACTCCACGAACTTGCCGACGACGCCCTTCTTGCGCAGCATCTGCGTGACGGTGAGCACGAGGTCGGTGGCGGTGGTGCCCTCGGGCAGCTTGCCCGACAGCTTGAAGCCGACGACCTCGGGGATCAGCATCGAGAGCGGCTGGCCGAGCATCGCGGCCTCGGCCTCGATGCCGCCGACGCCCCAGCCCAGCACCGCGAGGCCGTTGACCATGGTGGTGTGCGAGTCGGTGCCGACGAGGCTGTCCGGATAGGCCACGTCCGAGCCGTCCTCGGACTTCGTCCAGACGGTCTGCGACAGGTATTCGAGGTTGACCTGATGGCAGATGCCGGTGCCCGGGGGCACCACCGAGAAGTTGCGGAACGCCGTCTGGCCCCACTTCAGGAAGGTGTAGCGCTCGCCGTTGCGCTCGTATTCGAGGGCGACGTTCTCGCCGAGCGCCTTCGGGGTGCCGAACTCGTCGACGATCACGGAGTGGTCGATCACGAGATCGACGGGCACCAGCGGGTTGATCTTCTGCGGGTCGCCGCCCAGCGCCACCATGGCGTCGCGCATGGCCGCGAGGTCGACGACGGCCGGCACGCCCGTGAAGTCCTGCATCAGCACGCGGGCGGGGCGGAAGGCGATCTCGGTCTCCGTCTTGCCCTGGTTGCCGAGCCAGGCCACCGCAGCCTCGATGTCCGCGCGCTTGACCGAGCGGTCGTCCTCGTAGCGCAGCAGGTTCTCGAGCAGCACCTTCATGGAGAAGGGCAGCGCGGTGGCGTCGGCCAGGCCGTTCTTCACGGCTTCCGGAATGGAGTAGTAGGTGTAGGTCTTGCCCCCCGCGTCGAGCGTCTGGCGGGCCTTGAAGCTGTCGAGCGATGCCACGGCTAGTCTGATCCTCGCTGGCGTTTGTCGAACACGCGCAGGCATAACCTGCGCCACGAATCGTGTGTTCGGCCGGATGCGCTCCCGTCGGGAGCACGCGCCGCTCCGGGGGTGCCCGGACGGATGTTGCGCGAGGGCGAATTGGACGCCCGAGGAATCGCGCGGCGCAGCCTGGGGGCGTCTATAGAACGTTTCGAATCTGCCCGCTACGGTACGGGGTGACACGGGCGGGCGGCTGTCGGGTGGAGAAATCCGGACCCCGCTGCCCATCCGGCCCGGACACGACGCGCCCCGCGGAGACGCCCATGCTCACCGTCGACCTGCCCCCCGAGATCGAACGCCACCTCGATGCGCTCGCGGCGCGGTCCGGCCGGACCCGGGACGCCTACGTGCGCGACGCGATCCTGGAGCACGTGCAGGATCGCGTCGATGCGGAGGAGGCGGAGGCTCGCCTCGCGGCGCTGAAGCGGGGCGAGAGCGGGACCCTGCCGTTGTCGGACCTGATCGACCGGTATGGCCTGGCGGATTGAGGTCGCCCGCGCGGCCGAGCGCGACCTCGCCAAGCTCGATCGGCAAGCGGCCGAGCGGGTGATCCGCTTCCTGAGGGACCGGCTTGCGCCCCTCCCCGACCCGCGGTCCGTCGGCGAGGCACTGAGAGGCGCGAGGCTCGGCGCCTTCTGGAAATACCGCGTCGGCGACCTGCGCATCATCGCGTCGATCGAGGACGAGGCCGTCCGCATCCTCGTGGTCAAGGTCGGCCACCGGCGGGAGATCTACCGCTGAGGTGCCGGGCGGGGACGCGTGACGGAGGGTCCTCGCCTCCGGCCGCAAGCCGTGCGATGAGGCTCGCGACCCGATCGGGTCGGGCGTAGCCCTGCCGCCGGCTCGCGCCTCTCCTCGCCCCGGGTGCCATGAACCTGACCGTCGACAACCTCGCCGCCCGCCGCGCCGGGCGCCGGATCTTCTCGGGCCTGTCCTTCGCGCTCGGCCCGGGCGAGGCCCTGATGGTCACCGGCCGCAACGGGGCCGGCAAGTCGACGCTGCTGGCGATCCTCGCAGGGCGCCTGCGGCCCGATGCCGGCGCGATCCGGGTCGCGGGCGTCGGCGAGGCGAGCCTGCCCGAGTGCCTGCACGGGATCGGACACCGCGACGGCCTGAAGGCCGCGCTGACGGCCGAGGAGAACCTCGCCTTCGCCCGCGACCTCCTCGGCGCCCCGCGCCTGACGCCCCGCGAGGCGCTCGCCCGCCTCGGGCTCGCCCACGCGCTGAAGCTGCCGGTGGCCTATCTCTCGGCCGGTCAGCGGCGGCGGGTGGCGCTGGCGCGCCTCCTCGTCTGCCGCCGGCCGCTCTGGCTCCTCGACGAGCCGACGGCGGCCCTCGACCTCGCCTCGCAGGGGCTGCTCGCCGCCCTGATGGCCGAGCACCGGGCCGAGGGCGGCCTCGTCGTGGCCGCGACCCACCAGGCCCTCGGGCTCGCGGATGCCCGCGAGCTGCGCATCGGCGCGGACCGGCCGGAGGCCGCGCGATGATCCGCGGCTTCGCGGCGCTCGTTCGGCGAGACCTCGCGCTCGCCGCCCGGGTGGGGGGCTCGGGCAGCCTCTCCCTGGTCTTCTTCCTGATGATCGTGGCGCTCGTGCCCTTCGCGCTCGGGCCCGACCTCAACCTCCTGTCCCGGATCGGCCCGGCCATCCTGTGGCTCGCCGCGGTGCTCGCCACGCTGATCGGCCTCGACCGCCTGTTCCAGGCGGACGAGGAGGACGGCTCCCTCGACCTGATGACCGGGGCGCCCGCGCCCCTGGAGCTCGTGGTGCTCGCCAAGGTGCTGGCCCATTGGCTGACCACCGGCCTGCCGCTGGCGCTCGCCTCCCCGCTGTTCGGCCTCCTCGTCGCCCTCGACGGCACCGCCATGGCGGCCACCGCGCTGACGCTCCTCGTCGGCACCCCGGCGCTGACCTTCGTGGGCGCGGTGGGCGCGGCGCTCACGGCCTCCATCCGCCGCGGCGGCCTGATCCTCGCCGTGCTGGTCCTGCCCCTGATGATCCCGACCCTGATCTTCGGGGTCTCGGCCGCCCAGTCGGCACTCGGCGGCACGGTGCCGCTCGCGACGCCCCTCGCGATCCTGGCGGCGCTCAGCCTCATCGCCGCGGTGATCGGCACCTTCGCGTCGGCCGCGGCCCTGCGCTGGGCCGAGTAACACCGGACCGGGCAGCGGCGGGCCGGGACGCCGGGGCAAGACATTTGAACGCCTGGGCGATGGCTCTCCGACCTATCCTAGGACAGGATGCCGCACGCGCGGTGAAGCCGGGGCCCTGAACCGCCGGTGCGCGCCACGATCGGGGGATTTTCCATGAAGTTCATCGCAGCCGCACTGCTCGCGGCATGTCTCGGCTCGTCCACTCTCGGCTCGTCCACGGCCCTGGCGGCCGGCGCCTTCGCGGTCGACACGGAGCGCGGCCAGGCCGCGGGCGACGAGGGGTACGGCATCGGCTGGGGCGACACGCGGGAGGAGGCCGGCGCGGCCGCCCTCCGCGAGTGCCGGAAGGTCGGCAACAACGGCTGCAAGGTGGTGGCCCGCTTCGACAGCTGCGGCGCCTACGTCTCGAACCGCACGAGCTACGGCGTCGGCTGGGGCCGCACCGAGGGCGCTGCCAAGCAGATGGCGTTCGACCAGTGCCCGAACTGCAAGCTCGTGCTCTCCGAGTGCGAGTGAGGCCCGCCTGAGGGACGGCCGGGCCGCGTTCGGCCCGGCCGTCCCTCAACCTTGCCCTGCCGGAACCTCCCGCATCACGCAAACAAAGTGGCACGGCAATCAATTGCGTCAAATCTTGTCGATGAGGAACATCGCCCCATCTCGGGGGCACCCCAACCCGGGAGACGAGACATGAAGCGCATCACCACCGCCGCCCTCGCGGGCCTTCTGGCCCTGACCACCGGAGCGATGGCCGCTCCCGAGCTTCAGCGCGTGCGCGGCACGATCGAGAGCGCCGACGCCGGCGGGATCACCGTGAAGACCCAGGACGGCAAGAGCGAGACCATCGCCACGGACGGCGCCAAGTACGCCTGGGTGGTGCCCTCGAGCCTCGACCAGATCAAGGACGGCGTCTTCATCGGCACCGCCACCAAGGGCGAGAACCCGATGACGGCCCTCGAGGTGGTGCTGTTCCCCGAGTCGATGCGCGGCACCGGCGAGGGCAACTACGCCTGGGACGCCATCACGGACCACACCGCCGGCGGTGACGCCAAGGTGAAGAGCGCGATGACCAACGGCACCGTCGAGGGCGGCGCGCCGAAGGTGAAGAGTGCCATGACGAACGGCACGGTGGAGAGCACTGGCACGGGCGGCGCTCCCAAGGTGAAGAGCGCGATGACCAACGGCACCGTCGAGAAGTCCGGCGCGGCGGACGGCGCCAAGACCCTTAAGGTCACCTACAACAAGGATCAGTCGAAGCAGATCGTGGTGCCGCCGAACGCCCCGATCGTCGCCTTCGAGCCGGCCGACCAGGCGATCGCCAAGCCCGGCTCCAAGGTCTTCATCATCGCCGCCAAGGACGGCGGGAAGCTCGGGGCGAAGTTCGTCGCGGTGGGCAAGGACGGCCTGACCCCGCCGATGTGATCCGGATCGATTGAAAAGGAAAAGGGGCGCCCGCGGGGCGCCCCTTCGCGTTCCGGGCCCTCCTTAGGCGATGGGCCGGGCCTGCGCCCCTTGCGTGAACTCGCGCCAGAGGAGGACCAGGGCGGCCATGACGGCCGGGCCGAGGAACAGGCCGAGCAGCCCGAAGGTCTCGACGCCGCCGAGGATGCCGAGGAGCACCCACAGGAACGGGAGCTGCGTCGTCCCGCCGATCAGCGCCGGCCGCACGAAGTGGTCGGCCACGAAGGTCACGACGAAGCCCGCCGCGATCACGACGATCGCGGCGACCGCCGCGCCGTTGGCGAAGAGCAGGAGCCCCGCGAGCCCGAAGGCGACGGGCGCCCCGAACGGGATCATCGCCGCGACCGCCGTGAAGGCGCCGAACAGGACCGGGTGCGGGACGCCGGCGAAGAAGTAGACGATGCCGAGGAGCACGCCCTCGCCGAGGCCGACGAGGACGAGGCCGTCCACGGTGCCGTGCACCGAGGCGACCATCTGGCGGGCCACCCGCTCGCCCCGGGGCCCGAACAGCCGGTCGCAGGCGGTGAGCACCTGGGCGGCCACCGCGCGCCCGTCGCGGAACAGGAAGAACAGGGCGACGAGGCTGAAGCCGAACAGCACGGCCCGGTGCACCACCTCGCGCCCGAGGTTGCGCGACAGGCCGAGCACCGAGCCGTTGTCGAGGCGGCGCACGAGCTCCGAGCCGGCCTCCGGGTGGCCGAGCGTCTGGTTCCACCAGTCGGTCGCCTGCGCCGCGCCGAAGGGCAGGTGCTGCAGGGCCTCGGGCGCCGGGATCCCGTTCGCCTCGGCGCTGCGCACGAAGCCCAGCACCTCGTGCGCCTCCCGCGCCGCCTGCACGCCGAGGAGCACGAGCGGCGCGAGGAACACGAGGGCGACGAGGAGGGTGGCCAGGAGCGGCAGAAGAATGTTGTGCGGGCCCGGCGGGAAGCGCCGCTCGACGCGGGCGTAGAGCGGCCCCAGGGCGATGGCGAGGATCACCGCCCAGGCGAGCGCCGGCAGGAAGCCGTGCAGGATCCACAGGCCGAGGGCGGCGAGCGCCAGCACCAGGGTGACCCGGGCGATGCCCTGCGAGGGGGCGGCCCCGGGGGGTGCTCCGGGGGCCGCCGGGTCTCGGGGCAGCCCTCTGGTCGGCTCCCGGCCCGGGCGCGGTGTCGCGGTCATGAAGGCATCTCTCGACTGGCCTCTCGCCGGCGGCCCGGCCCCTGGCGGGACGGGTGCGGCGCGCGCTGATGTAGGGCGTCCCGGTGCACCGCGGAATGCCCGCGCGGGCCGCGGTTGCCGGGCCTCACCCCCTCGTGTAGAGGTCGCCGCCAGAGATCAGGACCATGGACGGGACGCCCGCCCGGCGCCGCCGTGGCTTTGTGCGTGGCGCGGGACTCGCGGGGGCGGGGGGACGTGCCCGGCGGACACCCCGAGAGACGGCGAGAACGAATGTCTGACCAGGCCAAGACGAGCACTGTCGCTTCGAGCACCTTCGACCGGGTTGCCGACATCATCGCGGACACCGCCGACATCCCGCGGGACACGATCACCCCCGAGAGCCACGCCATCGACGACCTCGGCATCGACAGCCTCGCCTTCCTGGACATCGCGTTCGCGGTCGACAAGGCCTTCGGGATCAAGCTGCCGCTGGAGCGCTGGACCCAGGAGGTCAACGAGGGCAAGGTCCCGGCCGAGGAGTACTTCGTCCTGAAGAACCTCTGCGCGCGGATCGACGCGCTGGTGGCCGAGAAGGCCGCCAAGGCCTGACGGCCGGGACGCGGGACAGCCCATGCGCCTCGAATACTTCGAGATGATCGACGAGGTGGTGCGGCTCGACCGCGCCGCGGGGCGGATCGAGGCGCTGGCCCGGGTGCCGCTCGCCAGCCCGGTCTTCGAGGGCCACTTCCCCGGCCACCCCCTGGTGCCGGGCGTGCTGCTCACAGAGACGATGGCGCAGGCCTCCGGCTATCTCGTGCTGGCCCATCTCGACTTCGCCCAGATGCCGTTCCTGATGGGCGTCGACAAGGCGCGCTTCCGCTCCTTCGTGGGCCCGGGCGCCGAGCTCGCCGTCGAGGCGAGCCTGGAGCACGACGGCTCCGGCTACGCGGTGACGAAGGCCGCGATCCGCCACGCCGGCAAGGCGCTGTGCGACGCCGAGCTCCGCTTCCGCACCATGCCGTTCCCGGCGGGCCTCGACGCGCCGATGCGCGAGCGCGCCGAGCGGATCGGCCTCCTGCGCGCGGGAGCGGCCGCGTGAGGGACGTCGTCGTCACCGGGATCGGCCTCGTCTCCTGCGCGGGCGAGGGGGTGCAGGCCCATCTCGACGCGCTCGCCGGGGGGGAGCCGCCCCGGACGGACGCGGCGACCTTCGCGCCCTATCCCGTTCACCCCGCCCCGGCGCTCGCCCTCGACGGTCAGATCCCGAAGAAGTCGGACCAGCGCCAGATGGAGGCGTGGCAGCGCCTCGGCGTCTACGCGGCCGGCCTCGCCCTCGACGCGGCCGGCGTGAAGGGGGATGCCGCCTTCAAGGCCGCCCTCCATCTCGTGGTGGCGGCCGGCGGCGGCGAGCGCGACTACGCGGTGGACGGCGCGATCCTCACCGGCCTGCGCGAGGCCCGGGACGCGGGCGCCTACCTCAACGAGCGCCTGCAGAACGACCTGCGCCCGACCCTGTTCCTCGCCCAGCTCTCGAACCTGCTCGCCGGCAACATCGCCATCGTGCACGGCGTCACGGGGGCCTCGCGCACCTTCATGGGCGAGGAGGCGGCCGGCACCGACGCGCTGCGCATCGCCCAGGCCCGCATCGCCGCGGGCCAGGTGGAGGCGATGCTGGTCGGCGGCTCCTACAGCGCCGAGCGGCCGGACGTGCTGGTGATCCACGAGATGGGCGGCTACCTCGCCAGGCCCGACTTCCGCCCCGTCTTCGCGCGGGGGGAGGGTGAGGAGGCTGGCTTCATCCTCGGCAGCTGCGCGGCCTTCCTGGTCCTGGAGGCCGCCGAGGCGGCCCGGGCCCGCGGCGCCCGGGCGCTCGCCCGGATCGCGCCGGTGGCGAGCGACCGCACCCGGCGCGAGGCCGGCAGCGTGGAGACGAGCCTCGCCCGGCTCTGGACCGAGGCCGGAATCTCGGGCCCTGCCGCCATCCTCTCCGGCGCCACCGGCTGCGCGGGGATCACCGCCGAGGAGGCCGCGGCGCTCGCCCGCCTGGCTCCGGACGTGCCGCTGACGGCGCTGGGCGACGTCGCCGGACACGGGCTCGAGGTCGCAAGCCCCCTCGGCACCGCCCTCGCCGCGGCCCTGGTGGCCGAGCGGGGCCTGCCGGAGGTCGCCGTCACCGCGGTCGGCCATCGCCGCGGCGAGGGCCTCGTGCGGGTGCTCGCCGCGGCCTGAGCCCCCGCGGCGCCGGGGTGGACCCGCGCCCGCGAACGTGTGAGACACCCCCGCCCGGCCAGCCAACAGGACAGCCCAGTCAACAGGACAGCCCATGAGCGAACGCATCATCCTCCGCGCCGGCGAGGCCCTCGTCGCGGGCGGCCCGCCGAACACCGCCTCCGAGCCCGAGGTGATCATCGGCGAGCTCGACGGGCCGGTCGGCACGGCGCTGGCGACGCTCACGGGCGATCAGGTGGTCGGCCACAGCCGCGTCTTCGCGCTCCTGAACACCGACATCATGGTGCGGCCGGTGACGTTGTGCGTGTCCAAGGTCAGCGTGACCGAGAGCAAGTACACCTCGATCCTGATGGGCACCGTCCAGTTCGCCATCGCCAACGGCGTCCTCGACGCCGTGCGGGCAGGCTACATCCCCAAGGAGCGGGCCAACGACCTCGGCATCATCTGCTCGGTCTGGCTCAGCCCCGGCGTGATCCAGGCCGAGACGGTCGACCACAAGGCGCTGTTCGAGATCCAGCGCAAGGGCATGACCGAGGCGATCCGCAAGGCGATGACCAACGAGCCCTCGATCGACTGGCTCCTGGAGAACCAGGACACCATCGTGCACAAGTACTATCAGATGGGTCTCGACGGGAAGATCTGAGGTCGGCGCCCGCGGCCCGTGCGGATCGGGACTGGAAACGCCGGGCCGACAGCCTCTAAGACGATGCCATGACAGCACCCTCCCACCGCGACGCCCGGGGGCGCCCGCTCGTCGCCGTCACCGGCATCGGCCTCGTCACCTCGCTCGGGCGGGGGCAGGCCGAGAACTGGGCGGCGCTGACCGCGGGACGCTCGGGGATCCACGCCATCCGGCGCTTTCCCACCGAGGGCCTGCGGACCCGCATCGCCGGAACCGTCGACTTCCTCGACACCGACCCGCTCGTGGCGCCGCTCCTTTCGCAGCGCTTCGCGGAGACCGCGGCCGAGGAGGCGGTGGCGCAGGCGGGCATCGGCCGGCCGGGCGACTTCCCCGGCGCCCTGTTCATCGCGGTGCCGCCCGTCGAGATGGAGTGGCCGCAGCGGCAGGCGCTGGCCGAGGCCGGCGCCGGGGACGAGGCGGTGACCTACGCGGGCCTGCAGCGGGCTGCCGCGACCCGCCGCTTCGACGCTTGGCACGACCTCTTCATCTTCGGCACCGTGGCCGATCGCATCGCCGACCGCTTCGGCACCCGCGGCTCGCCGATCTCGCTCTCCACCGCCTGCTCGTCCGGCGCCACCGCGATCCAGCTCGGCGTGGAGGCGATCCGCCGCGGCGAGGTGACGGCGGCGCTGTGCATCGGCACGGACGGATCGGTGAACCCGGAATCGCTGATCCGCTTCTCCCTGCTCTCGGCGCTCTCGACCCAGAACGATCCACCGGAGGCCGCCTCGAAGCCGTTCTCGAAGAACCGGGACGGCTTCGTGATGGGCGAGGGCGCCGCCGCCCTGGTGCTGGAGGATGCCGAGGCCGCCCGGGCCCGGGGCGCACCGATCCTCGGCTACGTGCTCGGCTGCGGCGAGAAGGGCGACGGCTTCCACCGCACGCGATCGAGCCCGGACGGGGCACCGATCATCGCGGCGATCCGAGCGGCCCTTGACGATGCCGGCGTCGGGCCGGAGGGGATCGACACCGTCAACGCCCATGGCACCTCGACCCCTGAGAACGACAAGATGGAGGCGCTGGGCCTCACCGCCGTGTTCGGCGAGCGCATGGGCACGGTGCCGATCTCGTCGAACAAGTCGATGATCGGCCACACGCTGACGGCGGCGGGCGCCATCGAGGCCGCGGTCTCGCTCCTGACGATCCGGCACGGGCGCATCCCGCCGACCATCAACTATGCGGTGCCGGACCCCGCCATTCCCCTCGACGTGGTGACCGAGGCGCGCGACGCGCCGGTCGCCCGCGTCCTGTCGAACTCCTTCGGCTTCGGCGGCCAGAACACCTGCCTGGTGCTCGGGGCGGAGCCGTGAGGCGCGTCCTCGTCACCGGCGGCGCGGGCGGCCTCGGCGCCGCGACCGTCCGCGCGTTGGCGGCGGCCGGTCACGGGGTCGACTTCACGTACAGGAGTTCCGGCGCGGCGGCCGAGGCGCTGCTCGCGGAGCTGCGCGCGGCACACCCGGAGGGCGTGTTCGCGGCCCATGCCGTCGATCTCGCCGACCGCGCCGCCCTCGACGCCTTCTGCGAGGCGGCCGGGGAGGCGGGCTATTCCGGCTACGTCCACAATGCCGGCCAGAGCGCGGACGCGCTCGCCGCCATGCTCGATCAGGAGCGGGCCGAGGCCGCCATGCAGGTGAACTTCTGGTCGCTGACCCGGATCGCCAAGGCCCTGGTGCGCGGCATGATCCGGGGGCGGGACGGGCGCATCGTGGCGATCGGCTCGGTGGCGGCGCTGCGGGCCAACCCCGGCAACGCCGCCTACGCGGCCAGCAAGGGGGCGCTGATCGCCTATTGCCGAACGCTCGCCATCGAGACGGCGAAGCGCGGCGTCACCGTCAACGTGGTGGCGCCGGGCTTCATCGACACCGCCATGATGGCGCCCTACGCCGCCCACCGCGCGACGATGGAGCGCCAGATCCCGGCCGGGCGCTTCGCGGCGCCCGAGGAGGTCGCGGGGCTCGTGCGCTTCCTGATGGAACCGGCGGCGGGCTACATCACCGGCGCGGTCCTGCCCGTCGACGGCGGGCTGACCGCGATGATGGGCGTGCACCGCGCCTGACGGCCCCGAGTCTCAAGACGATCCCGCCATGTTGATCCCGACATGTTGATCCCGCTCCGCCGCGCGGCCTGCCTGCTCCCCGCCTGCCTCCTCCTGGCGGCGCCCGCCCGGGCCGAGCCCGAGCCGTTCCGGGTCGACGGGCTGCCCCGCGGCGAGGCCCTCTCGATCCGCGAAGCGCCCGATCCGGCCGCCCCGACCGTCGGCGAGATCCCGGTCGGCCGCCGCCTCCTCGGCTTCGGCTGCACCAACGACACCCCGAGCCGCACCACCTGGTGCCGCGTCAGGTTCGGCCGCACGGTGGGCTGGGCGCGGCGGCGCTACCTCGCGCCGGAGTGACCAAGATTGAAGGCAGGACGGTGCCTGAGTAAGAATCGGCCGGAGGCTGTGTGATGGCGACGATGATCATCCGCGACGACGTGGTTTGGGCACGCCACATCGAGGGCGACCCTGAACTGGCTCGCCGGATCCGTGCGCTTCCGGCCGACGATGCGATCGTGCTGCGCATCGACGGGCAGCCGGTCCGGTTCCGCAAGATGCGCAACGGGCGCGACGGGCGGCCCACGGACGGAGTGAAGCCGGACCCTGCCTTTTCCGAGTTCTGGAAAGCGATCCTGAGCCGCCGCGGTGCGATGATCACGGTGGAGGCCGAGGCGGGATCAGCCGACCCCTACCTCCTGTCGCTGTCCGCGACGCTGAGCGAGTGGAACAGCCCCGAGGACGCGGCGGCCTATGACGGGTTATGAGCGCTTCGATGTCCTGACGGCCCTGTTTCCCTTTCTGGATCTTCCCCAACGCAAGCCGCGTCCGATCCTCGTCCTGTCGACGGGAGCCTTCAACGCCATGCACGGCCACCTGATCGCGGCGATGATCACGACGGGGGCGGGAAGTCACTGGCCGAGCGACTACGCGATCACCGACTTGGCAGCGGCGGGACTGCAGCACCGGTCCGTCATCCGCTGGAAGGTCTTCACCCTGGCATTCGGCGGGATCGGCCGGCGGATCGGCCACCTGTCCGACATCGACGGGCACGCGGTGCGTGCGCGTCTGGACGGCATCCTGTACGGAGCCCCCGAGCCGGTCGATCCGCTCGGCCCGCACGCCTCGACGCAATCGGAATCACGATGATGCAAGCCCTCCAGCTCTTCGGCGACCGCGACCTGCGCCTGACCGAGGTCGAGGCGGCGCCGGCGCCCGGGCCCGGGGAGGTCCGGATCCGGGTGCGGGCCGTCGGCCTGAACTTCATCGACGTCTGGGGCTTCCGCGGCATGGCCTTCGCCAAGCGCCGGCTCCCGCTCACCGTGGGCGCCGAGGCGGCCGGCGAGATCGCCGAGGTGGGGGCGGGGGTCGAGGGATTCGCGCCCGGCGACCCCGTCGCGATGTACGGCGCGCAGACCTGCGGGCATTGCCGGGCCTGCCGGGAGGGCCGCGACAACCTCTGCGAGGACGTCTCCGGCGTCATGGGCTTCCACATCGACGGCTTCGCCCGCGAGTTCGTCACCATGCCGGCCCGCCTCGTCGTGCGGGTGCCGGCCGGGGTGAGCCACACGGACGCGGCCTGCGCGCCGATCGCCTTCGGCACCGTCCAGCACATGCTGTTCGACAACGCGCGGCTTGAGCCCGGCGAGAGCATCCTCGTCCATGCCGGCGGCTCGGGGATCGGCACCGCGGCGATCAAGATGGCCCGCGCGCTCGGCTGCACGGTCTTCACGACGGTGGGCGACGACGCGAAGGGCGCGAAGGCGGCCGAGCTCGGCGCCGACCACGTCATCAACTACCGCACCGAGCGGTTCGAGGGCGAGGTGCGGCGGCTGACGAAGCGGAAGGGCGTCGACGTGGTGTTCGAGCACGTCGGCCCCGACACCTGGAACGGCTCGCTGCTCTGCCTGAAGCGGGGCGGGCGCCTGGTCACCTGCGGCTCGACGTCTGGCGTCTCGACCACCATGAACCTGATGCAGCTGTTCCAGCAGCAGTACCGCATCACCGGCTCGTTCGGCTGCTCGATCCGCAACATCCGGGACTCGCTCGCCAAGATGGCCGAGGGCCTCACCCCGGTGGTCGACACGGTCTATCCCCTCGCGGCCTTCGGGGACGGGCTGGAGCGGCTCGAATCCCGCAAGGTATTCGGCAAGATCCTCGTCACGCTCTGATCGCTCCCCGCAAGCTCTTCCCGCGCGGGCGCCGGTGCAACGGCTTGTCCGAACGCGCGCCGGCATGGTCTAAGGCCTGACCGACCGGGGCCTCGGTCGGCCCTATCCCAAGGTTGCCCGTTGCTGCGCCTCGCTCTCCTCCTGAAGCGGACCTTGCCGCGGCTCGCGGGCCTCGCGATGATTCCGCTGATCCGCCTGCTGTTCTGGCTGGCGCGGAGCCTCGGGCCGGAGCGGGCGAGCGATCTCGGCGGCCGGCTCCTCCGGATCGTCGGACCGCGCCTGCCGGCCCACCGCACGGCCCTCGCCAACCTGCGCGCGGCCTTTCCGGAGCGCGACGGCGCCTGGGCCGAGGCCACGGCCCGCGAGGCCTGGGACAATCTCGGCCGCACGGGCGCCGAATACGCCCATCTCGCCACGCTCTTCGACTACGACCCGGCGGTGGCCGAGACGCAGCGCATGGCGGTCTCGGGGATCGACCACTTCTACGCCCTGCGCGACGACGGGGCGCCGGGGCTCGTCTTCGCGGCCCACCTCGCGAACTGGGAGCTGCCGGCGATCTGCGCGGCGAAGTTCGGGCTCGAGACCACGGCGGTGTTCCGGGCGCCCAACAACCCGGCCGCCGCCCGCCTCGTCCAGGAGGTGCGGCGCGAAACCATGGGGGGCTTGGCCGCCGCCGGGCCCGGCGCGGCCTTCGCCATGCAGGGGGTCGTGGAGCGAGGAGGCCACCTCGGCCAGCTCATCGACCAGCACTTCACCCGGGGCGTGGTGGTGGAGTTCTTCGGGCAGCCCTGCCTCGTCAACCCGCTGCTGGGCAAGCTCGCCCGGCATCACGACTGCCCGGTCCACGGCGCCCGCGTGGTGCGCCGGCCGGGCGTCCGCTTCACCCTGGAGCTGACGCCGCCCCTCGACCTGCCGCGCGACGCCGAGGGCCTCGTCGACGTGCAGGGGGCGATGCAGGCGATGACGCGGGTCGTCGAGGGCTGGGTGCGGGAGAACCCGGGCCAGTGGCTCTGGATGCACCGGCGCTGGCGCCCGGCGATGCTGCCGAAGGCCCGGGTGCCGGCGCCCGGCGCGGGCTCTCAAGCCAACGTGACTTCCCAGGCGCGGGCAGGCGCGCTCTGATGGGTCGATGACGGGCGATCGTCGAACCTGCGCACGCCTCACGGTCTGCCTCGCGGCCGGCCTCGCGCTTTCCGCCGGCCAGGGCCGCGCAGCCGAGCCTGCGCGGGCCGGCGAGCCCGTGCGGGCGGTGATCGAGCTGTTCACGAGCCAGGGCTGCGCGGTCTGCCGTCCGGCCGATCAGGTGATCGGGGACCTCGCCCGGCGCCCGGACGTGCTCGCCCTGACCCTGCCCGTCACCTATTGGGACTACCTCGGCTGGAAGGACACCCTGGCTCAGCCGCCCTTCACCGAGCGCCAGCGCGCCTACGCGAGCCTGAAGGGGGCGCGGCAGATCTTCACCCCCCAGGTGATCGTCAACGGCGGCGCCTCGGCGGTCGGCTCGGACCGGGGCGCCCTGGAGCGCCTGATGCGCGAGGGGGGCACGGGCGGCCCCCTGCCGGTGAGCGTGCGGTGCGAGGAGCGCGGCGACCGCATCGTCGTGGATGTCGGGGCGGAGGCCGGGGGCGGCCCGGCCAAGGGGGAGGTCTGGCTGGTGCCGGTGCTGCGCAACCGCCCGGTCTCGATCGAGCGGGGCGAGAACAAGGGCCGGGTCGCGATCTACGTCAACGTGGTGCGCGGCCTGCACCGCCTCGGCGCCTGGGCGGGCCAGGCCGCGCATTTCGAGGTTCCGGCGAGCACCGCGCAGGTCGCCGAGGCCGACAGCTACGTGATCATGCTCCAGGGCAGCGCCAACGGCCGCCCGGGCCGCATCCTCGGCGCGGCCAAGGGGCCGCGCCTCTAGGAAAGGCCGGGGCGCCGCGCCCTCAGACCCACTCGCCCGCCCGCATGACCGGGACCACCGTGCCGTCGGCCGCGAGCCCGTCGACGTCGACCGCGCCCGAGCCGATCATCCAGTCGATGTGGATGAGGCTGCGGTTGGCGCCCCGGGCGGCGAGGTCGTCTGGCCCGAAATCCCGGCCGCCGTTGCGGAAGCACTTGGCATAGGACTGCCCGAGGGCGATGTGGCTCGCGGCGTTCTCGTCGTACAGGGTGTTGTAGAACAGGAGCCCCGAGGCCGAGATCGCCGAGGAGGCCGGCACCAGGGCGACCTCGCCGAGGCGGCGCGCGCCCTCGTCCGTGTCGAGCACCTTGGCGAGGACGTCGCCGCCCGTGCGCGCCGCCGCCTCGACGATGCGGCCTTCCTCGAACCGCACCCGGATGCCGTCGATCAGCGTGCCCTGATAGGACAGGGGCTTCGTACTCACGACGTGGCCCTCCACCCGCGCCCGGTGCGGCGTGGTGAAGACCTCCTCGGTGGGAATGTTGGCGTTGCAGGTGATGCCGGTGCGGGAGGTGGCCGCGCCGCCGGCCCATTCGTGGTCGTCCGCGAGGCCGACGGTCAGGTCCGTATCCGGCCCCCGGAAGCGGATCGCGGCGAAGCGCCGCCCGTTCAGGATATCGCGGCGCGCATGCAGGCCCGCGTTGTGGGCGCCCCACTCGGCGATCGGATCCGGCCCGTTCACCCGCGAGGCCGCGAACACCGCCTCCCAGAGGCGGGCCAGCGCCTCCTCCTCGGGCAGGTCGGGGAAGACCGTGCGGGCCCAGGGCCGGGTCGCCGCCGAGACGATGGTCCAGTTGGTGGCGAAGTTGGCGATCAGCTCCAGCGCCGGCACGTAGGCCTTCGAGCGCGCCTGGTTGGCCCGCGAGACCTTGGCGGGATCCTGGCCGGCGAGCAGCGAGGGATCGTCGCCGCTGATGGCGAGGCGGGCCGCACCGTTCCGGTAGGCCTCCGCCATGCCGGCATAGAGCCAGCCGGCCGCGGCGTCGAAGGCCTCGTCCGGCGCGTGGGCGAAGCGGGCGAGCGTCGCCGCGTCGTCGCCGTAGAAGGTCGTGACCAGAGAAGCGCCGGCCCGGTAGGCCTGCTCGGTGATCGCCCGGGCGAGCGGCACTGTCTCCAGCGGGGCGGTCAGGACCAGCTCCTGCCCGGGCTGCAGGTTCAGTCCGACCCGGACCGCGACCTCAGCGAGCCGCTCCAGGCGCTCGGCGAAGGGCAGGGCCGCCGCCGGCTTCGTGTGCACCGTCATCTCGTCACCTCGCACCGCCTCGTTCCGGGGGATCGCCCCAAGATCGTCAGGCGGGCGGATGAATCAAGCGGCGCGCGACCAGGTGATCTCGCCGAGGTTCTCCCGGAAGGCGAAGCGCGCGAGGTGGTCGGAGACCACGTTCTCGAGGCGGGTCAGGCCGGCGGGATCGGGCGTGGCGATGCGCATCAGCAGGGCGTCGGGCTCGGCGTCGAAGGTGCAGACCCGGTTCTCGCCGAACGGCACGGTGCCGTGCTCGGGGGTCGCCTCCACGGCGAACTTGTGGCTCCAGTGTCGGCAGAGCTGCTGCAGGTAGCGGCTGGCCTCGGCGGTCTGCACACGGGCCTGGGAGGTCGGCATTCTCGTCTCCTACGCTCAGAGCGGTTCGCGGATCGGCCGGCGGGGCGTGCGCTGCATCATGAAGCGGACCCTAACACTCCGCCGAGAGCCGTTAAGGCTCCGATAATGCGAACGCCGTGCCGTCCCGTCCGGTCGCGTCCCCGGGATCGTGGGCCGCACCCTGGACCGGCCTTGCAGCCGTTTCATGGCGCGGTGCGAGCGTCCATCCTGCCCCGTCTTTGTGCGACGCACAATAGGTCGCCCGCAAGTCGGATTGCGGGTCCGTCGCGACGCTCCGGGCCCTCCGCTCAGGGCAGGGCCGGCGGTGCATCCGCCGACAGGGCGATCACCTTGCCGGGGTTGAGGATGTCGGCCGGGTCGAGGGCCGCCTTGAGGCGGCGCATGAGGTCGAGGGCGACCGGGTCGCCGTAGCGCTGCAGCTCGTCGCGCTTGATCAGCCCCACCCCGTGCTCGGCCGCGATGGAGCCGTCGAGCTCGGCCACGATGTCGTGGACGATCCGGTTGAAGCGGCCCCAGGCGGCCAGGAACGCGGCGCGGTCCATGCCCACGGGCTGGCTCAGGTTGAAGTGGACGTTGCCGTCGCCGAAATGGCCGAAGGCGCAGACGCGCAGGCCCGGCATGGCGGCCTCGCAGGCGGCCGTGGCCCGCTCCAGGAAATCGGGCAGTCGCGAGAGCGGCACCGAGACGTCGTGCTTGATCGAGCCGCCCTCGTGCTTCTGGGCCTCCGGCAGGCTCTCGCGCAGGCGCCACAGCGCGCGGTTCTGGGCCTCGCTGCGGGCGACCACGGCATCCTCGGCGGTGCCCTCGGCGAGCGCCGCCCCGAGGGCCGCCTCCAGGGCCTCGGCCATGTCGGCGCCGGTCCGGGCCGAGGAGAACTCGACGAGGGCGTAGGCGGCGTGGTCGCCCGCGAGCGGCCGGACCGTGCCGGGGGTGTGGCGCAGCACCGTCTCGAGGCCGAAGCGCGGCAGCACCTCGAAGGCGGTGAGCCCCGGGCCGGCCTCCCGGCGGAGTGCCCCGAACAGGGCGAGCGCCGCCCGCGCGTCGGCGAGGCCCACGAAGCCCACCGCCTGCGAGACCGGCAGCGGGAAGAGCTTGAGGACCGCCGCCGTGATGATGCCGAGGGTGCCCTCCGAGCCGACGAAGAGGTTCTTCAGGTCGTAGCCGGCGTTGTTCTTGCGCAGGCCCTTCAGGCCGTTCCAGACCCGTCCGTCGGCCAGCACCACCTCGAGCCCGAGCACGAGGTCGCGGGCGTTGCCGTAGGCGAGCACGTTGGTGCCGCCCGCGTTCGTCGCGAGGTTGCCGCCGATCCGCGCCGAGCCCTCGGCCGCGTAGGCGAGGGGAAACAGCATCCCGGCCGCGCGGGCCGCCGCCTGGACCTCCGCCAGGATGGCGCCGGCCTCCACCGTGATCGTGGCGTTGAACGGGTCGAGGGCCCGCACGGCGGTCATCCGCGCGAGGGAGAGCACTACGCCGCCCTGGGGCACGCCGCCGCCGACGAGGCCGGTGTTGCCCCCCTGCGCCACGACGGGGACGCCCGCCGCAGCGCAGGCCTCCACCGCGAAGGCGACCTCGGCGGTCGAGCCCGGGCGCAGCACGGCGCGGGCGCGGCCTTGATAGAGGCCGCGGGACTCGACGAGGTAGGGCGCGAGGTCGGCCTCGGCCTGCAGCACGTTGGCGGGGCCGAGGCGCGCGCCGAGCCGGGTCAGCAGGGAGTCGGAGGCTTCGGTCATGGCTCGGGATCCGGGACGGCGCGCGCGACGCCGACGCTTTCAGGGCGCGCGATGGCGCCTAGATTAGCGGAGCGACGGACGCCTTGCAGGGGCGCGGCACCGTCCCCCCGAACGAGGTCGAAGAGGCCACTTATGCTCTCCGTCATCCAGAACCCGCCGCGCACGGCGCTCCCGATCGTCGGCAGCGCGGACCTGTTCCCGGTGCGCCGCGTCTACTGCGTCGGGCGCAACTACGCCGCCCATGCCCGGGAGATGGGCAACGACCCGGACCGCGAGCCGCCGTTCTTCTTCATGAAGCCCGCCGACGCCCTGCAGATCGTGGAGGGGACCGAGCCCGTCGAGCACCCCTATCCGCCGCGCACCGAGAACTACCACTTCGAGGTCGAGCTGGTGGCGGCCCTCGGGCGCGGTGGCCGCGACATCCCCGCCGAGAGCGCCCTCGACCACGTCTACGGCTACGCGATCGGCCTCGACATGACCCGGCGCGACCTCCAGGAGGAGGCGAAGGGCCTGCGCCGCCCCTGGGACCTCGGCAAGGCCGCGGATGCCTCCGGCCCGATCGGCCCGCTCCATCCCGCGTCGGCGCTCGGACACCCGGCCCGCGGCGCCATCACCCTGTCGGTCGACGGGGAAGTGCGCCAGTCCGGCGACCTGTCCGAGATGATCTGGTCCGTGTCCGAGCAGGTGTCCTACCTGTCTGCCTACTTCGAGTTGCAGCCCGGCGACCTGATCTTCACCGGCACGCCCTCCGGCGTCGGGCCGGTGCGGCGCGGCCAGACCATGGAGGCCGCGGTGGCGGGCCTCGGCGCGATCCGCCTCGCGGTGGTCTGACGCGCCGATGATCCTCGACCGGCCACTGTTCCGGCGCCTGTTCCACCTCGGTGCCCTCGCGACGCGGGGCATGACCCTCGGCGTGCGCGGGGCCGCCTTCGATGCGCAGGGCCGCGTCTGCCTCGTGCAGCACACCTACATCAGCGGCTGGCACCTGCCCGGGGGCGGCGTCGAGACCGGCGAGACCGCCCGCGCCGCCATGCTGCGCGAGTTCCGCGAGGAGGCGGCGATCGTGCCGGACCCGTCGGTGCCGCTGCGCCTGCACGGGTTCTACCGCAACCTCGCGGCGGCCGGGCGGGACCACGTGGCGCTCTACGTCGCCCCGGCCATCGCGGCCGGATCCCGCAAGGCCCCCGACCGCGAGATCGCGGCCTGCGCGTTCTTCCCCCCGGACGCCCTGCCGGAGGGAACGACCCGGGCCACCCGCGAGCGCCTGCGCGAGATCCGCGAGGGGCTGCCGGCCGCCGAGCTGTGGTGACCCGCGAATCCGATGCCGGCTCGAAAAACCTTCGCCCCGGGCGCTTGCCAGGGCCGGCGAGATGGTGTTTAGAGAGCGCCGTCCGGGGCCGCCGGGGCCGAGAGCCGCCAGCGGCACCGCCGAGAGAGCGGGTGTAGCTCAGGGGTAGAGCACAACCTTGCCAAGGTTGGGGTCGAGGGTTCGAATCCCTTCGCCCGCTCCAATTTTCCCAACCGACCGAATGACTCAAAGGCCGCCTCCGGGCGGCCTTAGTCGTTTGGGGTCGGGTGCGGGATCGCGGTGGAACCGCGAGCGACGACGGTCCGAGCGGCGGCATGCCGCGGGCGCGCGAGACGTCGCGCGCGACTTGGGGTCGGGACGCGAAGAGGCACGCGCCGGTCAGCCCGGCCCAGGCAGGCATGATCCGCATCATCAAGCACATCATCGTGGAGCCGACCTCCGACCGGGCGGCGCGCATCACCCGCATCGAGGCCGCCGTGACGGCCGCCTTCCCCGACGCGACGACCGAGATCGTCCCGGGGCTGCTCGACGATGACCTCGTGATCGAGGTGCGACTGCCGCTGCGAGACCTTGAGGCGTGGTCCGCGGCGCGCCGGCAATGGGGCGATTTCGGCGCGGCCGACTAGGCTCGGCCTCGGTGCTGCGGCCGCGAACGGATCCCCGCGCGGCGCCCCCTGGCAGGCTCACCCCGACAGCCACGCCGAGGTCGTGCGGCTATTCCGCGGCGCCGGCCCCGAACCGGCCGTCCGCGCTCGCCGATCCGCACCTGCTCCCGCTGGACTGGACCTCGGATCCTGAAATCGCTAGGATCCAGGCACGGTTGATGACCGGTTCGTAATAACGTTTCAGGACCCGGGGGCAGTGCCCGGCGCCTCCACCAAGAACACCTTGCCCCGGATACCGCACGGGGGTCAGGGCAAACGGCCGTCGTTGCGAGCCGTGCGCTGCCAGGGTGTTCCTGATGGGGGCGA
Source organism: Methylobacterium sp. A54F (assembly GCF_053346035.1). Classification (NCBI taxonomy): domain Bacteria; kingdom Pseudomonadati; phylum Pseudomonadota; class Alphaproteobacteria; order Hyphomicrobiales; family Methylobacteriaceae; genus Methylobacterium; species Methylobacterium sp. A54F. The sequence continues at coordinate 103,403 of NZ_JBKFBF010000008.1, forward strand.
AACAGGATCGACTGGACGGTAAAGGCTCCGCGAGTTTGATCTTGCCTCGGCAAGGTACAATGCGACTTTGAGGTAGGTACTCCTCGTCTGACGCGAGCGAACCTCGTTTCGGGCAATAGGGCCAAAAACTAAATGCCAACGATAACGTTGTCATGGATGCCCGCCTCGCGGCGTAAGCATCTTGCGGCAGGGTAGCCGTAGAAACAGAACCCGGGGCTTCGGCCCCGGGACCCACCTTCAATCCCTCGAAATCTCTCGATGCGATCAGAGCAGCCGCCAAGAGCGGCCGATGCTGTTCCTTGGCATTGGGCTTCGGCGCATTGCAGAAATTGACCTTGCTACCAGTGATAGACAAATCTCCACCATCTCGTCGGTCGACTTTGTATTAAGTTCCCGGTGCCGGTCTTGCGGAGTGATACTCTTAGAAATTTTCGTATGAGCATGGTCGGTTCCCTTGTTTCGACTATCATCCAACATTCCGGAACGTGCTGCTCTTGAGGTCTGACGGTTCTACGCTGAAGAGCGGAATAGTGCCTAGGTACCGCGGCCGCGGGCGGATCCGCGTGCGCCCCTTGTCAGGCTCACCCCGACAGTCACGCCGAGGTCGATCAGCTATCCTGCGTTGCCGGAGCCCCACCGGCCGTCCGCGCTCGCCGATCCGCACCCGTCCTCCCGCCGGATCGGGGAGCGCGGATCGCGGGCCGGAACGACGAAGCCCCGCAGCCTCTCCGCGACGGTACGACCTCGCTTCCCGGCGATGCACAGTTGCCTTCGAACTGCCTCGCCTCCACCGCGCGACCTATCGAACCCACACGTTACCACTCGCGGGTTCCGACCCACGCTCTCTGCGGCACGTTTTTTTCATTGCGCCGACCAAGCCGGCGTTCGATGCAGAAGGCTGGATATTCGCGTGAGAATGCTCGCGCCGATCCTTCGCGCCAGTTGAGGCGGCGAGAACAGGCTGCTGTACGCTTTCAGCAAATTATGGATCTTAAAACATACAATCAATGTCACCGACAGATATATAATTGGAGCAACGACAGTCAGGATATTATTGTTTATATGAATTCCTGAAATCCTGATCGGCATAACGATCAACAACAATATTGGCATATGCATGAGATACATTTGCAGATTCATGCAGGCCAGCTTGTTCGCATGAGAGGAATTTAATATAATGTAGAATATTACTGAAGCCTGAGAAAACCAGTACACACCCAAGAAAGTCATGCCACAATCGACCAATTGCCGAAATAATCCATTGTCTTCCGAGGAGGCTGCATAGAGAACCGTATAAACAAAGCATGCAACGAGCGCTCGCGGAATGGTAACAACCGTAATGAACTTTTTGACTGAATTCGGCAATACATATCCGATGGAAAAGAACAGCAGACACTTGATAAATCGATCCATATCTCGACTATCGTACACACTGCACACGACTTGCATCAATAGCACCGCAGTCAAGAATAAATATCGATTTCTGTACGGTATGAACCTTGATATACCAATATATATGCATAGATTATAAATAAACCATAGAAAAGAAGTTGGATACAGGAACTCTTTCATGAGATCTATGATTAGACCGTGAATATTCTTTCCTTGAATGACACCGAATATGATATTTTCGCAAGTATATATTGCAGACCATAACAAAAAAAGCCATGAATAAGAAATAAGCCTGGATTTTGCGAAGCAATATGATTTATGCCTCCAAATCCGGGAGAGAGATAACCCTGCGAACAGGAAGAACATCGGCATCAGAAACACGCCGAAAAACCCGAGTAATTGATAAAACCGCCAGTGTGACAAGCTCATCGGCGATAAGAGAATATGAATATGGTAGGAAATGATGAGTACCATTCCAAACGCTTGTGACGCGTTGATGAGCGTTCGCACAGAAACGTCTGAGAACTTGCTTTTGTCTAAGATATGATCGCCAGTCCGAAAAACGTGCATCGTAAGGCTCGCTGGCGTGCCACGCGGTGTTAGTCGAAGAGATACCCGATTTGAGCGAGGCTCCAATTACCTACTTGTTCAACCCTTAGAGGTATGTGCGCCTCACAGAGACTTCGGATTTTCCCCTCCCGTTCGGGTCAGGGGCCTGAAAAGCGAGAGGGAGACGAGCGCCGCGTCGCTGTGCGGCTCGCGCAGATCGCGCTCGAGAGAGGGAAGAAGTTCCCCGCCGTCATCCGGGACATGTCGGCCTCGGTCACCAAGCTCCGCGCCGCGCGGCGGTCCATGCTGCGCGAGACGGTCAAGCCGTTCGTGGCGAGCCGAGGCGTGTCCGACCGCGCGCAGCGGGCATGGCGGCGTGGCGACACCTCGGCCGTCGCGTTCCTCAGTCACAGGTCGGTGCAGGCAGCGCGGCCGACCGAGCCCCGGCCTGCTGGCAGGCTCGGTCGCAGACCACCCCGCGACCCTCGACGGGCGGGCGGTGCCGGCTATTTCCCGACCATGCGTCGCATCCTGCTCCCGATCGCCGTCGTCGTTCACAGCCTCGGTGCGACCGCCGGCGCGGATGCGCGGCCGCGCGCGGTTGCCCCCGACCCGTTCCTGCCCGCGCCGGAGGCGGCGGTCGGCCTCGTCCGGGCGCACAAGACCAACGGCTACGTGACGGTGGCGGAGACCCTGGCCTACGCGGAGCGCGTCCGCGCCGGTCGCTTCCGGCTGGAGCGCTGGCAGGCCGTTCAGCGCGCGGGGGAACCCTTCACCCGCGTCTACATCTGCTACCGCCTCGGCGACCCGGTCACGTCCGCCGCGGCCACCTGCGGGATCGGCTACGCCGTCTCGGTGAACCCGCCCCATGTCGAGCTGGCTCGGCCGCAGGACGGTCTCGCCCGCGACCTCCAGGCAGGCCGGGAGGCCTTCCTCCGAGCGATCGATCACGAGCTCGGCCTGCGGCGCGAGCCGCTCGTGGAGGCCCTCCGTGACGCCGTCGAGCCCATCAACCCTTACGACTGGCGCTAGGGGACGGTGCCGGCGAGACCCTGCCGGCCTCGACGGGGCCTGAACGGTCGCAGCCGACGCGCCGTGCTCAGCCTCGCCCTGGCGAACGACGGACGCGGATCGGTCCCGCGAACGCCAGCCCAGGAACCTTTGGTCGCCGGCCGCGTCGTGCAGGATACGGCTGCGCAACACGGGAGCGCTGCATGCCCAGATTGCTTCGCCTGGCCCGCAACTGGCTCGTGCTCTCGATTCCGGTCGGCCTCCTGGTCGGCAGGTTCATCAAGGCCGGCCGCGGCCCCCATTCGCGGGACTGACGCCCCTCATCCACGGCCCGATCCCGCCCGGCCTGCCGGCGATCGCGGGTGCCGAGCCGGGCCCCGGCGTGGCCCGGGCGCATCGCCCTGATGCAACGGGGACACGGTGACCCCGGAACTGTGCCCTGAAAGGTCAAGCTGCCACACATCCCCCGAACCCATCGGTCAAAGCGCGGTAAGCACGCGGCGTTGTACGAGGGTTCGCATGAGCAAGCAGAGCAGAACGAAGGGCGAGGTCCTGGCCTTTCCGGCCCGGATCGCACCGGTCGTCGCCGACGAGACGGTCGCCTCGGTGATCGAGGTGCTGCAGGATCAGCTGGCCCTGGCGCGCGAGGGCAAGCTCCGCTCGGTGGCCGTCGTCTCGGTGTCGGCGGACGGCGAGGCGGTCGGCACGCAATGGTCCTGCAGCCCCCGGGACATCACCAGCCTGATCGGCAAGCTCACCGTCCTGACCCACGACATGATGGCCGCCCGGCGCTGACGAGGACAGGCAGCACGATGCCGATCAAGGCCCTGAACGACCGCAGGAAGCTGTCGAGCGACTTCAACGAGGCGAACGACGCCTTCATCGACGCGGTGCTCGACGCGCTCCAGGCCGGCACCCTGCCCCCCGACCTCGCGCGGGCCTACCTCGCGCATCCGGTCGCCATGATGCACGCGGACGGCGCCCAGGCCGTGGCGAACTATTTCGAGCGGATCCTCTCCCAACGCCCGGCAATCGACTGGGCCCCGGGAGACTGACGGCGGCCCGCAGGCGGCCGGGTGCCGTTCGGGCGCGCTCGCGGGGAGAGGCTCCGGCGCTCCGCCGCGCGCAGTCGCCTGGATCGAGGGCGGTTGCGCGTACGGGGTGCCCCATCGCGCCCGTCCAGTCGTCGCACCGCCGACAGCGGATCCCATGAGGGGTGGCGCCGGGCGTTCCGCCGGTGATCGGCGCCTCCGATGCCGCAGGTGAGCACATTCTTGACCGGCACCCGATGCCCGGCACGACGGATCACCCTCGGTCCGCCGTTCGCGGAGGACGGGCGGATTGCATTGTAATTGCCAATGCAACCGAAGTACGGCCGGGTCCAGGCGAGAGTTTTCTTGGCAGCTACCTGTGGTTCGCCTGTCTTGCGCCTCGACTACGTAGTTTAGCGTTATCCAATTCCCGATGAATCCTCGGGTCAGCCCTTCACAACCTAAGGGCTACGGCTAAGCTCGTGAGCGAGGGGCGGACGTCCTGAGCAGCTCTCGCTCGGCTGCCGGAACGCAAGAATACTCCGAGTCCGCGCCAGCACCTTCACCATTGTCGAGGGCTCATCGTCATGCTCAGCAAAAGCTTGCTCATGCTTACGGCAACCGTTGCTGCCTTATCCCTTGCACTCGCTCCGACCGATGCTCGCGCGCAGAATGCGGGCTCCTTCCTGGGCGGGATCGCCGGCGGCGTGCTGGGCGGGGTCATCGCGGGCTCGATGATGCAGCATGCGCGCCCGCGCACGGTCGTCGTCTACGGCCGGCCCCGCCATGTCCGGGCTGCCCCCAGGACGCGCGTCGCCCGCGTGCGCGGCACGCCTGCGGCAACCACGAAGGGTGCGCAGGTCGTCGATGCCTCCGCCGATCCCTTCGCGAAATCCCAGGCTCCTGTCACGACGGCCGTCAGCAACGGTCGCTGAGCCGCAGGTTCGAGGGAAGGGCCCGGACATGACGAGGACCTGCCGCAGCAGCATCGCCGGCGCCGCAATGCTGGCCGCCGCGTCGATGGTCGCCGCACCGTCGCACGCCTCCCCGGCTCCGCCGAACCTGACGGTGGACCGGACCTTCGGGAAGGTCGCCGGATGGTCGATCGGCTACAGCGAGTCGGTCGGCGGCTGCCTGGCCGCTGCCACCTACGGGGACGGCACCACGATGTGGTTCGGCATCGGCGGCACGCGCGGCACGTCCTACGTGGCCTTCACCAATCCGAAGTGGCGGTCGATCGAGGTCGGCGGCCAGTACGATCTTCAGATGTCCACTACGGGCCAGGGGAAGTGGCGCGGGACCTTCACGGGCTTCGAGCGGGGCGACGCGCGGGGCCTGTTCCAGTCGGGCCTGCGCGAGCGCTTCGTGGCCGACCTGTCCAATGCGGGGGCGATCGGTATCGTGTTCGGGGGACGCCAGATCGCGACCCTGTCGCTGGTGGGCTCGACCGAGGCCTTCGACGCGGTCCTGGGTTGCCAGAAGGAGGCGACGGCCGCCAGCGCGAGGACGGCCGGTCCGGCGATCACGCGGGACGAGGCCGGAGGGGCAGGCAAGGGTAGCCAGGGGACCGGCTTCTACGTCTCGCAGCGCGGCCATGTGATGACGAACCATCACGTCATCGAGGGCTGCGGCGCGATCACCGTCTCGCATGTCGGGGCGCCCCCGATCAGGGCGCGGCTCGTGGCGAGCGATGCGGCCAACGACCTCGCCGTGCTGAGCACGGACGCGAGCCCGCCGGCCGTTCCGCCCCTGGCCATCCGGGCGCGCGTCGGCGAGGCCGTCTTCGCCTACGGTTTCCCGCTGAACGGCATCCTGGCGACGAGCGGCAACTTCACGATGGGCAACGTCACCGCGACGGCGGGGCTGGCCGACGACACGAGCAGGATCCAGGTCTCGGTTCCGGTTCAGCCGGGCAATTCCGGGGGGCCGCTCGTCGACCAGTACGGCAACGTCGTGGGCGTCATCGTCTCCAAGCTGAACGCCCTGAGGCTCGCGAGCGTCACCTCGGACCTCGCTCAGAACGTGAACTTCGCCATCAAGACGACGACGGCGCTCAACTTCCTGGAGGCGAACGGAATCGATGCCGTCGTCGCGGGGCGCGGCTCCGAGCCGATGGATGCCGCGACCATCGCCGAGAAGGCCAAGACCTTCACGGTGCGGGTGAACTGCAGCTAGCCCACCTCCGAACGCGCCCGCGGCAGCCTCTCCGCCCGGGCCCGTGGCGGTGATGTCCCGGAGCGCCGGCCCGGCAATTCCGCAGGCTCGGCGAGCCCGAATCGCGGAACTGCCGCGCCACGGCTCGGGCGCCCGGGATCGCCTCCGGGTATTGCCAGATTATCCCGGGTCCGCTTGCCACTTTGCTCAACTAAGAGCCTGAACCGTAAGTGGAATGTGGCGCCGACGTCACGCAGATTTGCAATGTCGGACCGGAGGTCGATCAAACCCGCGAATCCGAGCTTGGCCGTCTTGTCGCGCCGCGCGCCCCACCGCATGGATGGCAGCACACGCCTCCGTGAGGGGCGGCTACGACATCGGTTGGGTTGGGGGACTTATGCGCTCGCTGCGATTTGGACTGTTCGCGTCGGTGGCTCTTGTGCCGCTCGCGGCTCAGGCCCAGCAAGCCGTCACGCTCGGCGAGATCAGCGTCGTGGCGACGACGCCGGTGGGCACCTCGGCCGGCAGCGGCGCACCGGCGCTTCCGGTCCTCGACGGTCCGGCGGGTCCCGCCATCCAGGCCCCGGCCACGGAGCGCCTGCGCGGCGGCGCCCAGCCCCTCTACAAGATCCCCAGCACCGTCGAGTCGGTGACGGCCTCCGACCTGAACTTCGACCGGGCGACCTTCAACGCCGTCGAGACGCTGGCCCGCCGGGTGCCCGGCCTGAACCTCTCGGACTCTCAGGGCAACAACAACCGCGTCGACATCAACTATCGCGGCTTCCAGGCCTCGCCCGTGACGGGCGTGCCCCAGGGCCTCGCGGTCTACCAGAACGGCGTGCGCATCAACGAGGCGTTCGGCGACACGGTCAACCTCGACCTGATCCCGCAGGTCGCGATCAACCGCATCGACGTGGTCACCGGCAACCCGGTCTTCGGCCTGAACGCGCTCGGCGGCGCCATCAACATCCAGATGAAGAACGGCTTCACCTGGCAGGGCACCGAGATCACGGCCTTCGGCGGCTCGGACGCGCGAACCGCCGGCTCCCTCCAGTACGGCAAGATGATCGGCCCCTGGAGCTTCTACTTCGCGGGCGACGGCCTGAACGACCGCGGCTGGCGCTACCAGAGCCCCAGCACGATCGGCCGCATCTATTCGGATGTCGGCTACCGCACCCTGGACTCGGAGTTCCACCTGATCGGGCAGGTGGCCCGCACGTATTTCGGCGCCGCGGCGGCGACGCCGGTGGACTTCACCCACCGCGACCCGCGGGCGATCTTCACCTATCCGCAGACCACCACCACCGAGCTCGGCACGCTGCAACTGACCGGCCGCGTCGACATCTCGCCGACCTGGGACCTCGCCGGCAACGCCTACTTCCGCCGCTTCAGCCAGACCTACGTCGACGGCAACGATACGGACGTCGAGAACTGCAGCACGCAGTCGAGCTTCCGCGGCCGGATCTGCTTCGAGGATGACGGGTTCACGCGGGGGGCAGGTCAGTCGCAGCTCGACTTCCGCAACCAGTTCCTCCTCCTCGGCCGCAACACGGCCGCCAACGGCATCCCGTTCACGGCCGGCGTGCCCTACGGCACCCTCGACGTGACCAAGACGCAGGCCACGGGCTACGGCGGCTCGCTCCAGGCGGCCAACCGCGACCGCGTGTTCGGGTTCGGCAACAGCTTCGTGGTCGGCGGCTCGATCGACGTGGCGGATTACAGCTACAAATCGTCGAGCACCCTCGGGGTGATCAACCCCGACCTGTCGGTGACCACGAACCCCAACAACCCCACCTACGGCGTCATCCCGGGGCTCGGCAGTGACTTCCTGCGCACCGCCGCGGCGCTCGGCATCGCGCCGAGTTCGGTGATCGGCTCGAACCTCTACATGGGTCTCTACGCCACCGACACGATCGACCTGACCGACGCACTCTCGCTCACGGCCGGCGCCCGCCTCAACTTCGCGCGCATCTCCACCACGGACCAGACCGGCTTCTCGCCGGACGTGAACGGCACGCACTACTTCAACAAGATCAACCCGGTGGCGGGCCTGACCTATCGCTTCAGCCCGGGGCTGTCGCTCTACGGCGGCTACTCGGAGTCGAACCGTGCGCCGACGCCGCTGGAGCTCGCCTGCGCGAACCCCCTGCGGCCCTGCCTGCTGCCGAACTCCCTGGTCGCGGACCCGCCGCTCAAGCAGGTCACCGGTCAGACCTACGAGGTGGGCTTCCGCGGCGCGCTGCCGAACTTCTACGACGGGGGTCTCGTCAACTATAAGATCGGTGCCTTCCGCACCGACCTGGCGAACGACATCCTGCAGCTCGCGACCCCGGGCAACTCGGCGCGCGGCTACTTCGTCAACGTGCCCGCCACCCGCCGGCAGGGCTTCGAGGCCGGCGTCGAGTACATCGCCGACTGGCTGACCGTCTACGCGAACTACGCCCTGATCGACGCGACCTTCCGCTTCAACGGCACCCTGTCCTCGCCGAATAACCCGCTCTCGGACGGCGGCGCCATCTTCGTGACGCCCGGCAACAAGGTCCCGCTGATCCCCGACCATCAGTTCAAGGTCGGCTTCGACGTCGAGGTGCTGCCGCGCTGGCGCGTCGGCCTGGCGCTGCAGGCCTACTCGTCCTCCTACTACCGGGGCGACGAGTCGAACCTCAACCGGAAGCTGCCGTCCTACTACGTGATGAACCTGAACACGAGCTACCGGGTCAATCCGAGCCTCGAGCTGTTCGGCTTCGTCACCAACCTGACGAACAACCGCTACGCGACCTTCGGGACCTTCTTCGAGCCCGGGGTCGTCGCCGGCCGCTACCCGGTCAACGACGTGCGCACCACCACGCTGGCGCAGCCGCTCTCGATCTACGGCGGCATCCGCTACACCTTCGGCGAGGCGCCGGCGCCGATGCCGGAGCCGCTGGTGCGCAAGTATTGATCCGCGCCGCCTGACCCGCTCACCGCGTCACCGAGCCGCCCGGCAACCCGCCGGGCGGCTTTTTCGTGGACCTTCGGCAACGGGCGGTCCAGCCTGGTGCGGGCGCCCGAGAACGAACGGGCGCCGCCGGCGTTTCCGTCTCGACGTAGCGAGTAGGTCCCGGCGAGAAGGTCCCGGCGAGGAGGTCCCGATGCTCGGCAAGCTCACCCTGCCCGGACGCCTCGTGAAGCGCCTCGCAGCAACCGAGGCGCGCCCCGGGGCTGCCGTGGCCACCCTGCCGCCCGGCGCCGACGACTTCCCGCCGATGCGGCCCCTGCGGCCGCCGCAGGCCCAGAACGACGACGTGATGCAACCGGTCTACGAGGCGGTGGAGCGGGCGCTGCGCGCGAACGGCCTGCTGCGCTGAATCCGGAACCGGACCGCGCCACCGCTGGTTGATCTCGGGCTGACGGCCAAGCTTCCGGCCCGAACGCGTCGCGGACCGATCCATCGCGGAGGTGCGGGATCATGAGGCACTGGCGGTTCCTGCTCGGCTTCGGCGCCCTGCTCCCGACGGTCGGCTGCTCGCATCTCGCGGACGTGCCGGCCCGCTACGCCGCGGCGACCCCCGTCGCGGTGGAGGCGGGTCCGGTGGTCGCCCTGCCGCCGACCGTCCTGCCCGGCCAGAGCCTCGGCCCGCGCGCACGGCGGCGCACGGACGCCGTCACGCCCGACGAGAGCCTCCGGCAATCCATCCGCGCGCGCCTCGCCTGGAAGGACCTCAATCCGGCGGATCTCCTGGAGACGCCGCAACCGCAACTGGCGGGCGGACGCGCGGCACCGGGGACGACCGGTGCCCTGCCGAGCGAGGCACCCCGGCGCGACGTGCGCTGAGGTCACCGCTGGCCCGATCGCGGGCGGATCGGCGTGGGACACCGAGCACCGGAATGGGACGTGCGGGCTCCCGAATCCGGGCATGAGGGGAGGGCGCGCCCGCCGGGCTGGGCGACCTCGCGTCAACGGCGCCCGCCTCCCCACGCAGGACCGCTCCCGGAATCGGGCCCCCGCCGAAGAGCGGCAGAGGGCGCGGATTAAGATCACGTCGCTCTCCGTCAAACTGCTGGGAGGCCGCAAAGGCCGCGCGCGTGCGACTTGAGTTCGACTTGGCACGGGGTATGCTGTCGTTTCGGGGACGCCCGATGGACTGATGGCGCCGCAGTGAGGGTAGGGGAGAACCAATCCATGTCCGCCGCGATCGACTTTCGCTACTTGCTCGATGCCAAGCAGGATGACGAGAGGCAGGCCGAAATTCGTTCGCATCTGCGCGCGTTGCTTCAGAAGCTCGCCGACAGGCAGGTCAAAGCCGGCTGAGCATCGCAGGCTCATCGGACCTCTATAAGCTCAGCGGACGATCTTACGATTTGTCCTCTTGCCGGGATCTCGCGGAAGCCTGCCGGCTACCTGACGACATCGCGAGCTTTATTCACTGAATCGGCTTCCCCACGGCGCTGGGCCGCGGGCGCCGTCCTCCGTCAGGTGATCGCGATGCGCCGGACGAGAATGCCGTCCTCGCCCCGGATCACCAGCTCCCAGGGGCCGAGCACGCCGGTCAGCTCGCCGGCGGCGCGCATCTCGCGCAGGACGGCCTGGGCCTGATGCGTGGCCTCGTCCAGGTCGGCGGCCAGGACACCGTCCGGATCGCGAATGACGTTCCCGCCGCTCACCACGTCGAAGTAGAAGCGCTGCGCCACGACACGGGACCTCCGATGGGTCGCCGCGCAGGGGTTCTTCGACCGTGCGCGGTGCGGGCCCGCTGGTTGCCCGCGGGTTGTTAGATTGGGTCGCCGACGGGCGAGGCCACCCCCGAGCTTCGTCTCTGATGTCGCAGCGCCACACCGCGACCCAAATCCCCGCCGGAGCCTGAACAGGTTATTGCCGAGCTTCCACAAATGTCCCAAATCGATCCGGCCGCAAAACGCGGCGTGAGGCAGACAAAATGTTCGCCCCTGCACCCGCCGACAGTCGTCGCTCCGAGAATGCGGACGAGATCCGTATCCGCGATCTTCGGGTCCATGTCCGGACTCTGCTCCTCAACCTCGCATCCTGTATCCGCGCCGCCGGTCGTTAGGAGACCGCAGTCGCGCGAAGATCTCTGCCGCGGATGACACTGTCCAACGCGCGTCCCGAGGCGTGTCCAGCGGGTGTCCGGTGAGCGACGCGCCGGACAGACGTTCCCCCGAGGCCGCGCCGGGGTGCGCGCCTCGCCTTCCCGCTTCGGGAACCTCGGCCGGGACGCATCGTTCCCTCGGTTGACCGGCTCCGGCCGGCCGGCAGGCTCGTGGCCTGCCGCGAAACGAAGGATCGGTCCCGTGAAGAGAACCCTCATCCTGGCGGCGGCGTTCGCCCTGGTCTCCGGCGCGGCCCTCGCGCAGGGCAACTCGCCCTACAACAGCTCCGGCCCGCAGGCCGGCGGGCCCCGCGGCGGCATGGCGCGCGAGATGGGCGCCAGCGGCGGCACCCCGACGATGGGCGGCGCCCCGGCCGCGGCGCGCCCGATGATGAAGCGGCGCCATCACGGCCGGAAGATGCACCGCCGCCACCGGATGTGAGGCGGCGCCCCCGCGCCGGTCGCCCGATCGGCGCGGGACCTCGGCCGGGTGGGTTTCCGGCCCGGCTGACATCGTGAGGCCGCGATTGCGCGCTTTAACGCCTGTGTCCTTCTCAACCGGAAGTCACAGATGCGCCGCGCCCTCGCCTGCCTCGTCGCTCTCCTCGCCGCCGCCCCGGCCGCGGCGCAGAGCTTCAACGCCGACAGGCCCGCGACCCAGGCGCAGCCCCAAGCCCCCGCCCATACCCCGACCCATGCCCCCCGGGCGCCCGCTCCGCCCACCGCGCCGCCGCTGATGACCGACGCCGACGTGGCCCGCGAGCTCGCCCGGGACACGGCCGTGACGGGCTCGCACGGCCCGAAGCGCGACTTCTACCTGAAGCCCGAGATCGAGCAGGCGGCCCGCGCGAGCGAGGCCAAGATGGATCGCATGTCGCGGGACATGGATGCGCGGGTCCGGCGCGCCACCCGCAGCATCTGCGAGGGCTGCGTCGGCACGAAGTCCGCCCCGCGCACCCGCTACGGCTCGGCCGAGCCGCGGCCCGATGCCGAGCCGATGCCGTCCGATCCCGCCCAGGCGCCGATCGAGTAGGGCGGCCCGGATCAGGGACGGCGCGCCGGCGCCGCCGCGGGCTCGGGGCCCGCTGCCGGCAGCGCCAGCAGGAGTGCTGCCAGCGCCACCGCCGCCCCGAGGAGCGGCAGCTGCCCGTAGGAGGCGCCCGCCGTCAGCGCGAGGCCGCCGAGCCAGGCCCCCAGCGCGTTGCCGAGGTTGAACGCGCCCTGGTTCAGGGTGGAGGCGAGGTTCGGCGCGTCGGTCGCCGCCTCCACCACCCAGATCTGCAGGGGCGAGACCAGCGCGAAGGCGAGGGCGGCCCAGGCGAACAGGGCGGCGAGCGCCCCCGTCGGGGAATGCGCCACGAGGGCGAGCAGCAGAAGGATTCCGGCGACGCCCAGGAAGCTGCCGATGACGGTGGCCATGAGGTTGCGGTCGGCGAGGCGCCCGCCCGCCAGGTTCCCAACCGTGAGGCCGAGGCCGGCGAGGAGCAGTGCGCCCGTGACGCCCCGCGGCGTCAGGCCGGTGACGTCGGTGAGGAACGGCGTGATGTAGGTGAAGACCGAGAACAGGCTCACCGAGGAGAGCGTCGAGACCAGCATCGGCCGCAGCACCGACCAGCGCCCGAGGGTGCGGAACTCGCGCCCGAGCCCGCCGCGGGAGCCGGGCAGCCCCGCGGGCACGAACAGCGCGATCGCGAGGCCCGCCGCGAGCCCGATCCCGACCACCGCCCAGAAGGCGGCGCGCCAGCCCGCCGCCTGCCCGAGGGCCGTGCCGAAGGGCACGCCGAGGACGTTCGCGAGGGTGAGCCCGGTGAACATCAGCGCCACCGCCTGCGTGCGGCGCTCCCGCGGCACGAGGCTGCTCGCCACGATGGCGCCGATGCCGAAGAACGCGCCGTGCGCGAAGGCGGTGAGGATGCGGGCCGCCATCAGCAGGCCGTAGCTCGGCGCGAGGGCGCAGCCGAGGTTGCCCGCAAGGAACACGCCGATCAGCGCGAGGAGCGCCGTCTTGCGGGGCAGGGGGGCCGTCGCCATCGCGACGAGGGGCGCGCCGACGACGACGCCGAGGGCGTAGCCCGAGACGAGGTGGCCGGCCTGCGGGATGCCGACCCCGAAGCTCCGCGCCACCTCGGGCAGGAGCCCCATGATGACGAATTCGGTCGTGCCGATGCCGAAGGAGGCGACGGCGAGGGCGAGGATCGGCAGGGGGAGCATCGGGCCTCGGTGGGGCTGCGGCTTGAGCGGTCTCGGCTTTGTGCAGTGCAAGATGACGGATGCGGCGGGCCTGTGAACCCGTGCGGGCCGGGAGGCAGCCATGCGGCGCGTCCCGGGGAACCGGTTGCGGCGTGTTTGCGCGCGCGATGAGGGTCGCGCCGTACGCCGCGCCGTTCTATGAGGAGGCGGCCCCGCTTCGAACCGGTTCGGCGCAGCGAACCGGCATGCGGGCGCCCGGAACGGACGACGGAAGGAACGGACCTTGAGCGATCGCCGCGAGCATGACCGCATCGTTGCGGAAATCGCCCGGCCCCAGCCCGGCTCGGACCCCTTCGCGGCGGCCGTGCGGGCCACCCGGATGCCGATGCTGATCACCGACCCGAACCGGGCGGACAACCCGATCATCTTCGTCAACGACGCCTTCCTGAAGCTCACCGGCTACGCGCGCCCGGACATCCTCGGGCGCAACTGCCGCTTCCTGCAGGGGCCGGAGACCGACCCGGCGGACGTCGCCCGCATCCGGGACGCGGTCGAGCGGCAGGCGCCGATCGAGCTGGAGCTCCTCAACCACCGCAAGGACGGCACCGTCTTCTGGAACCGCCTGCTGATCTCGCCGGTCTTCGACGGGGACGGGGCGCTGACCTACTTCTTCGCCTCGCAGTTCGACGTCACGCTGGAGCGCGACCGGCTCGTGCGCCTGCAGCGCGACCGCGACGCCCTGGAGACGGAGGCACAGCGGCGGGCCGAGGAGCTCACCCGCAGCGAGGCGCGGCTCCGCTTCATGCTGCAGGCGGGCGGCTTCGGCACCTGGTCCCTCGACCCCACGGAGAACCGCTTCGTCGCCTCCGAGGTCTGCCGCCAGACCTTCGCCCGGCCGCCCTCCGAGCCGTTCAGCTACGACGACCTCCTCGCCGCGGTCTTCCCGGCCGACCGCGAGCGGCTGCGGGTGGCGACGGAGGATTCGCTCTCCGGGCGCAGCGACGTCGACATCGAGATCCGCAACATCGCCGGGGACGGCGAGGTGCGCTGGGTCCACCTGCGCGGCCAGACCTTCCACCGCGCGGACGGCTCGCCGCTGAGCATGCAGGGCGTCTCCCTCGACATCACCGAGCGCAAGCGGAGCGAGGAGCACCGAGGGCTGCTCGCCTCCGAGCTGACCCACCGGGTCAAGAACTCGATGGCGACGATGCAGTCGATCGCCCACCAGACGCTGCGCAACGCCAAGACCCTCGAGGAGGCGCGCACGATCCTCGACGCCCGCCTGCACTCCCTCTCCGCGGCCCACGACGTGCTCACCCGCGAGAGCTGGGAGGGGGCGACCCTCGGCGAGATCGTCGGGGAGGCGCTGCGGCCGTTCCGGAGCGCGCGCGGCCACCGCTTCAAGGTGGGCGGCCCCGACGTGCGGCTGACGCCGCGCATCGCGCTCGCCTTCGTGATGGCCCTGCACGAGCTCGCCACCAACGCGGTGAAGTACGGCGCCCTCTCGGTGGACGAGGGCCGGGTCATCCTCAATTGGGAGGTGCTCGACGGGGCCGGGACGGGCCGCCTCTGGCTGCGCTGGGAGGAGCTCGGCGGCCCGCCGGTCACGCCGCCGGAGCGCAAGGGCTTCGGCTCCCGGATGATCGAGCGGGCGCTCGCGGGCGAGATCAACGGCTCGGCCGAGATCGAGTACCGGCCGCGCGGCGTGGTGGTCACCGTCGAGGCGCCCCTGCCGGACTCGCAGGGGTAGGTCGCGGTCCGGGGAGCATCCTCGTTCCGGGGCGGCCGCGGGGATTCGCGGACGGCCGCGCCCGCGTGTGCGCCACGGCACCACGCAATCGTTTCGCCGGGCCTACGAAACATTCGGGCAAACGGCGCCGCTTAATCGAGGCACCGTCGCCACCCGCGATGGAGGCCCCGATGCACAGCATTCTCCCGGTCCGGCTCCTCTGCCTCGCCCTCGCCGCCGCCCTCGTGGCCGCGCCCCTGGCGAACCCGCTCCTCCTCTCCCTCGTCCTGATCCTCGGCGGCGTGCTGATGGCCTACCGCGGCGCCTCCGACCTCGCGGCCGTCGCCGCGGAGATCGCGCCCCGCGGCGAGATCCTGTTCCGCCACTTCGTCTGAGCCCGGCGCGGGATCGCGCGAGCCTTTCGGCGATTGGCGCGTTGAACCCGTCGTCCAGCACGAGGAGATGACCATGGCCGCCAACGACCCGCACCACTTCCGCGGCGAGACCGTCGACGACGTGGACCAGACCAGCAGCGTCCTCATCGCCGGCATCGCCATCGCGGGCGCCGCCGTGTCGCTGCTGCTGATCCGCCTGGTGATCGGGTAGGCGAGGCTAGTCCGGCAGCCCGGCCGCCTCCAGGACGCGCCGGGCCACCGCCGGGTAGTCGCCGTCGAAGTGGTGGCCGCCGGGCAGGCGCAGGCGGCGGAAGGCGTCGAGGCTCGGGTCCAGGCAGGCCGGGTCGGTGTCGTCGCCGCCGTAGATGCAGAGCGTGCGGGCGACCGGCAGCTTCCGGATCTCGGGCAGCACCGCGTGCGCGCCGCCGTAGCCGAGCCAGCC
Organism: Methylobacterium sp. A54F; assembly: GCF_053346035.1. Taxonomy (NCBI): domain Bacteria; kingdom Pseudomonadati; phylum Pseudomonadota; class Alphaproteobacteria; order Hyphomicrobiales; family Methylobacteriaceae; genus Methylobacterium; species Methylobacterium sp. A54F. Next base: position 119,383 of record NZ_JBKFBF010000008.1, read on the forward strand.
CTGGATCGTCACGCTGAACCCCGTCGTGCGCGACGGCCCCATCAGGGCGATCAGGCGGACCCGCTCGGTGAGGCCCTCCGGCAGGTGCGGCCACGCGAAGGGGATCATCGAGGCGCCGTAGGAGTAGCCGAGCAGCAGCACCGGCAGCGTCCGGCCGGGATCGGCCCGGCGCAGGATCGCGGCCGCGTCCGCCGCGAGGGTGCGGGGGTCGCGCTCCGTCCAGAAGTAGCGCAGGGCGTCGAGGCCGAGGACGTGGACCCCGTCGCGGGCGAGCTGGTCGCCCATCACCTTGTCGATGTCGCGCCAGCCGCCGTCCCCTGAGATGAACAGGGCGATCGCCTTCACCGGTCCGCGGGCCGGCAGGTCGACCACCGGCAGGGCGCCCTCCGCCCGGTCCTGCGCGGCCAGCGCCGCGGCGGCGCTCACGGCCTCGGCGACGCGGGCCTCCGGATCGGCGAGGATGCGGATCTCCGGGGCGTGCGGGCCGGCCCCCCGTGGCGCGGCCTCAGCCTGCGGCGCATCTTCGGCCGCCTCGGCCAGGACGACGAGGGGGGCCTGGAGGCGGGCGGGGCGCGGGTAGGCGTAGCCGCCGGGCGCCTCCGCGGCGGCCGGGGCGTCGCAGAAGGGGCGCGGCGTGCGGAAGCCCGGCGTCGGCGCCACCGCCACGCCGCCCGCCACCGTGGAGGCGAGCGTCGCCCCGACCAGGGCCTCGACCATGGCGCCGCCCGCCCCGAGGCCGACCAGGACGGGGTGCAGGTAGCGGCCGGCCCCGAGCGCCTTCTGGGCGTTCTTCGAGAGGTCCTCGACGTCCGACATCGGCCGCAGGCACGGGCCCGGATCGCCGTCGAGGCCGGAGAGCCAGCGGGGCAGGTCGAGGGTGAGCACCATCAGGCCGCGGGCCCGCAGCCGCTCGCCCATCGCCCGCTCGGGCTCGCCCGGGCCGTCGCGCCCCGAGACCAGCAGGACGAGGCCCTGGGGCTCGCCCGCCGGCATCGCCAGCAGCAGCTCCCGGAAATGGGGGGACGCGACGTGGACGGGACCGCCCGGCCCACCGCCAGGCACCAGTCCGTATCCGGCGGCGAGCGCCAGGGCGCCCAGGGCCGCGAGGCCGAGGGCGATGGCGGCGGGCCGGAGCCTCACCGGCGGATCAGTCCGAGGGGCGAGCCGCTGACGAGCCGCGCGACGTCGAGGAGCGCCTTCGGGGTCTGCAGGCCGCCGGGGCAGATCAGGTAGTAGGGCGTCCAGACCGGGTCGAACTTCTGCTTGAAGCTGCGCAGGCCGTCGAAGCTGTAGAGGTCGGCCCCGCGCCGGTACAGGAAGGCGCCGAAGCGGTTCCAGCGCGAGGCGAGGGGCCGGTCGACGAGGCCCGAGAGGGGGGCGGCCCCGAGGTTGAACCAGCGGTAGCCCTCGGCCTTGGCGGCGAGGAGGAGGTTGGCGAACAGCGCGTCCATGATCACCTTCGAGGCGTCCGGCGCGTAGCGGATCAGGTCGATGGCGACCTCCTCGCGGTCCGCGCCCCGCCAGAGGTTCGCGAAGGCGACGATGCGGCCCGCCTTGCGCATCACCGCCACGTCGAACCGGGCGAGGTAGGCGGGGTCGAAGGCGCCCATGGAGAAGCGCTTCTCGCCGCCCTGCTTGCCGGCGAGCCAGGCATCCGAGACGGCGCGCAGCTCGAACATCGCCGCCCGCACCTCGGCCCGCGGCAGGATCGCGAAGGTCAGGCCCTCCTTCTCGGCCCGGCGCTGGCCGTAGCGCAGGTCGTGCCGGGCGGGGCCCTTCAGGGAGAAGTCGGCGAGCGGCACGCGCGCCACCTCGCCGAGCTTGAGGGCGGACAGGCCCATGTCGAGGAAGAGCGGCAGGTTCTCGGGGCCGACGCCGTAGAAGACCGGCCGGGCGGCCGAGCGGTCGGCGAGCTCGCGGAACGCCCAGGCGAGGTCGGCGCGGGCCGCGGCCGGCCCGACGGGCTCGCCCAGGGCCACGAGGCTGTGGCCGGCGCGGGCGTACATCACGAAGCCCCGCTCGTCGGGACCCATCAGGAAGCGCTTGTCGCCGAGCAGCGCGAGGGCGTGGGCGGCCTGGGGCGAGGCCGCCACGGCGGCGGCGACCGCGGCCGGGATCTCGGGTGCGACGGAGGCCGCCCGGCCGGCGCCGCGGCGGTTCACCGCCCCGTCGAAGCCGATCGCCGCGAGCCCGGCCAGGAAGGCGAAGGACACCCGCAGCATGCCGGAGCCGCTGCCGTCCGGCGAGACTTCCCACCAGAGGGCGTCCGCCACCGCGACGTGGCGCCAGGCCAGGAAGCCGAGGCCGGCCGAGAGGGCGGTCAGCGCCGCGACCCCGCCGAGCCAGGGGCGGCTCGCCCGGAACGGGTTGGCGCGGGGGCAGCGGTAGAACGAGCCCCGGAACACAGCCAGCCCGGCCGCGAGCCCGGCGAGCAGGGTCGCCTCCTCCCAGTCGAGCCCCTTGCCGAGGGAGAAGCCGGCGCCGAGGACGAGGAGCATCAGCGCGGCGCTCCAGGCCCGGGCGAGGCGCCGCCACAGGCCGCGGGCGATGACGAGCAGCGCGATGCCGACGAGGCAGGCGGCGAAGTGCGACGCCTCCACGAAGGGCACCGGCACCACCCGCGAGAGCAGGTCGACGCGCTCGGCGAGGTCCCGCGTCGCCCCCGAGGCGAGGAGCATCAGGCCGCCGGAGAGCGCGATGCCGGCGGCCGCGCGGGGCACCAGCGGCTCGAGGAACCGGGCCGGGCCCGCGAAGGCCGCCCGGCGGCGGTGCAGCTCGACGGCCCCGAGGCCGAGGATCGCGAGCCCGAAGGGCAGCAGGGTGTAGATGATCCGGTAGGCCACGAGCGCGCCGAGCACGTCGGCCCGGCCGCCGAGGCCGAGGCTCGCGATCAGCGTCGCCTCGAAGGCGCACAGCCCCCCCGGCGCGTGGCTCGCCAGGCCGACGACGGTGGCGGCCACGTAGGCGAGCAGGAACGGCGCGAAGCCCGGCGCCACGTCGGCGGGGAGCAGCACGTAGAGCGTGGCGGCCGCGGCCGTGATGTCGACGATGCCGGCCGCCACCTGCAGGAGCGCGGCCCGGGAGGTCGGCAGGCGGAAGGCGAGGCCGCGCAGGGTGAGGCTGCGCTCCGCCGGGCCGAGCCAGAGCAGCAGGCCGGCGACGAGGCCGAGCACGGCGAGGCCCGCCGCCAGCGCCCCGGGCCGGCCGAGGCCCGGGAAGCGGTCGGGCCCGAGCACCAGGGCGAGGGCCGCCATGGCGGCGAGCGAGACGAGGAGTGCGAACCAGGAGGCGCCGAGGATCCGCCCGACATCGGCGAGGCCCCGGGCGCGGTCGCCGTAGGCGCGCCACCGGTAGGCGCCCTGCGTGAGGAGCGGGAAACCCAGCGCGTTCGAGACCGCGTAGCCGCCCGCGCCCACCGCCGCGGCCTGCAGGCGCGGCAGGCGCCCGCGCAGCACGGTCTCGGCGGCGACGAGGTCGTAGACGCCGACCGCCGCGAAGCTCACGGCGGTGAACAGCACCGCCAGGGCGAGCAGCGGGTCGGGGATCTGGTCGTAGGCCCGCGCCACGGCCGCGAGGGTGACACTGCCGAGGGTGCGCTCGATCACCGCGACGGCGAGGACGATCGCGCAGAGCCCGCCGAGGGCGGGCAGGCCGCGGCGCAGCCACGCCGCGGGCGGCGCAGCGGCGAGGACGGTGCCCTCCGGTGCGGGTCTGGGTTCGGGCGGCAGGGGCATGGGCGCGATTTCGGCGGGCCGACGGGGTCGGGAGGACCCATGCGGCCGGTTGGCGCCGAATCGGCGCGGGAGTGGCGTCGCTTATCGGCCGGCGAAACGCAACGCCGGGTGAACGCCGGGAGGCGATCCGCCGACATCGGGCCGGCCGTGTGACTCCTTTGTCGCCGGGTTTGTCGAAAATCGGGCGTTCGGAGCCTGTTTGGGGGTCGGCCACCCGGGGTTGCGCTCAGGGCGAGCGGGCGTTGGGGGGCGCCGCCTGGGGGCATTCCGGCGGGCGGGGTCCGGGCTTCTGCTGCCCCGGCGGGTCGCAGGCCGCCACGGGGGGCTTGCCGCCGGCCTGGTCCTGCGCGGTGCCGGTCAGCCCGGAGAACCAGAGGGCGAGGGCCCCGCAGGCCACGGCGGCCAAGAGGGCGAGGGCGAGGAGCGGGAAGGCGCGGGGCATCGGCGGCACCGGGTCGGCGGGCGCGCGGCGCGCCCCAGCCGGGATCATGCCGCGAACCGCCGCGGCGGTTCCGGGCAGGGCGCCCGCGGGAGCGTCCGGGCGCTGGTCGCTACGGCGTGACCTGACAGAGCAGGAGGACGAAGGCGACCGTCACGACGGCACCGCCGACCACGACATGCGTCAAGATCTCGCGCTCGCGCGCGTCCTCGACATCGCCCGACATGGCGCTTCTCCCGACCGCGAATCCGATGTGGTTGTGTCCGCATCCAATCCTACAGCCGGCGTGGCCCCCCGGGGCCTTCGGGCGGGCTACCGCTTTCGGAGGGCGGCGGCCCGCGGCGCGCGCTCCGGGCGGCGCTCCACCCTCCGCCGCGCGGCGATCGGTCCGGGCCTCCGCCCGACGGGGGAGGCTCCAGGGGCAACTCCTCCAAACGGCGGAGGGGTACGTTCCTAAGATCGCTTTGTTCGCAGGTGCGATGGGGCTCGCATCAGCACACGACCCATAACCTTGCGTCAGAGGGTGATCTGATGAGCCGTTTACGTCTCGCTCTGCTTGTCTTGTCCGGATTGTTGTCCGTGGTGGCCCTCTACGGGACCGTCGCCTCCGGCGGTTCCAACCCCGCGGCCGTCCTGGCGAGCGCGTTCTTCCTGGCCAACGCCACCTACATCGTGTTCTCGGTGCCCCAGGCGCCCTCCGGCCGCCTGCTCGGGATCGTGGCCGGGTACCTGGCGCTCGCGGCCGTCACCCTGAAGCAGCGGGCCGACCGGACCAGCGAGGCGCAGCGCGTCGAGGCCGCGGCCGAGAGCGACGACACCGCCGAGATGCGCCTGGAGCTGGCCGAGAGCCTGCTCATCACCCTGCACGAGGAGCAGCAGAAGAGCCTGCAACTCCCCGCCGAGCCCGCGCCCGAGCCGCCGCGGCTCCTCATCGGCAGCCTCGCGGCGCCGCTCGCCGTGACCGCCGCGGTGGCCGAGCCGGTGACCGAGCCCGAGCCGGTGACCGAGACGGCCGGCGCCAAGGAAGCTGTCGCGGAGGAGACGATCCGTGAAGAAGCCGGCCGCGAGGAGGCCGCCCGCGAGGACGCCGGGGCCGTGAAGACCGTCGCCCTCGAGGCGGTGCCCACCCTGGATGAACCGGCGGAGGCCGACGCGAAGGGCAAGGCCCCCAAGGCCCTGGCGCCCGAGGCGCAGGAGCCCGCCCTGCAGACGGCGGCCTGACGCGCGGCTCGACGAACGAACTCCTCCCCGGTCGGCCGGTACCGCCCGTCCGACCCGTCCCCCTCATCCTGAGGCGCGCAGCGAAGCGAAGCCTCGAAGGAGCCCTCCAGCGGCCGCGCGCGTCCTGGAGCCCTCCTTCGAGGGCCGCTGCGCGGCCGCCTCAGGATGAGGTCTAGGATCGGATGGTCCCTGACGGCGTGCCATGAGCCGCGCCGCATGGCAGCGCCGCGCGCGCGGGCTTGATGCGGGGCGCCCGGGGGCGCAAGAGGCGCGGCGATCCCCGAGAGACGTCCGATGCCCGCCTATCGCTCCCGCACCACCACCCACGGCCGCAACATGGCCGGCGCCCGCGGCCTGTGGCGCGCCACCGGCATGAAGGATTCCGATTTCGGCAAGCCGATCATCGCGGTCGTGAACTCCTTCACGCAGTTCGTGCCCGGCCACGTCCACCTGAAGGACCTCGGGCAGCTCGTGGCCCGCGAGATCGAGCAGGCCGGCGGCGTCGCCAAGGAGTTCAACACCATCGCGGTCGACGACGGCATCGCCATGGGCCACGACGGGATGCTCTACTCGCTGCCCTCCCGCGAGCTCATCGCCGACTCGGTCGAGTACATGGTCAACGCGCACTGCGCCGACGCCATGGTCTGCATCTCGAACTGCGACAAGATCACCCCCGGCATGCTGATGGCGGCCTTGCGCCTCAACATCCCGGTCGTGTTCGTCTCGGGCGGCCCGATGGAGGCCGGCAAGGTCGTGATGGGGGGCATCACCCGCAAGTTCGACCTCGTGGACGCCATGGTGGCGGCCGCCGACGACCGCGTCTCGGACGCGGACGTGGCGGTGATCGAGCGCTCGGCCTGCCCGACCTGCGGCTCCTGCTCGGGCATGTTCACGGCCAACTCGATGAACTGCCTCACGGAGGCGCTGGGCCTCGCGCTGCCCGGCAACGGCTCGGTGCTGGCGACCCATGCCGACCGCCGCCGCCTGTTCGTGGAGGCCGGCCACCTCATCGTCGATCTCGCCCGCCGCCACTACGAGCAGGACGACGCGAGCGTGCTGCCCCGCGCCGTCGCGAGCTTTTCGGCCTTCGAGAACGCGATGACCCTCGACATCGCCATGGGCGGCTCGACCAACACGGTGCTCCACCTCCTGGCCGCCGCCCACGAGGGCGAGGTGCCCTTCACGATGGCCGACATCGACCGGCTGTCGCGGCGGGTGCCCGTGCTCTGCAAGGTCGCCCCCGCGGTGGCGAACGTCCACATGGAGGACGTCCACCGGGCCGGCGGCATCATGGGCATCCTCGGCGAGCTCGACCGGGCCGGCCTCCTCGACACGTCGGTCGGCAACGTCGGCGCCGGCACGCTCGCCGCCGCCCTCGACCGCTGGGACGTACGGCGAAGCGACAGCGCCGCCGTGCAGACCTTCTACCGGGCGGCGCCGGGCGGCGTGCCGACCCAGGTCGCCTTCAGCCAGGAGGCGCGCTGGGACGCGCTCGACCTCGACCGGGAGGGCGGCGTCATCCGCGAGGCCGCGCACGCCTACTCGCGGGACGGGGGCCTCGCGGTGCTGTTCGGCAACCTCGCCGAGGAGGGCTGCATCGTGAAGACGGCGGGCGTCGACGCCGCGATCCTCACCTTCACGGGCACGGCCCACGTCTTCGAGAGCCAGGATGCGGCGGTGGACGGCATCCTCAACGGGCGCGTGACGGCCGGCGAGGTCGTGTTGATCCGCTACGAGGGCCCCCGCGGCGGCCCCGGCATGCAGGAGATGCTCTACCCGACGAGCTACCTGAAGTCGAAGGGCCTGGGCAAGGCCTGCGCCCTCGTGACCGACGGGCGCTTCTCGGGCGGCTCCTCGGGCCTGTCGATCGGCCACGTCTCGCCGGAGGCCGCCGAGGGCGGCCTGATCGGGCTCGTGGAGCAGGGCGACCGGATCGAGATCGACATCCCGAACCGGCGCATCCACCTCGCGGTCGAGCCCGCCGAGCTGGAGCGGCGACGCGCCGCGCAAGAGGCCCGCGGCTGGCAGCCGTCCGCCCCGCGCAAGCGCCGGGTCACCACCGCCCTCAAGGCCTACGCGATGCTCACCACGAGCGCCGCGCGCGGGGCCGTGCGGCGGGTCTGAGGATCGAGGTGCTCCGCCACGCCCGCACGGCGCCCGACCCGCCGGGGGCGGCGCGTCAGGGCCGGCGGATGGTGCTGTAGCGCTCGATGTCGAGGCGGACCGTCGCGCAGGCCTCGAGGTCCACGTAGGAGCGGGTCTGGCTGCGCGGCCCGCGCAGGCAGGCGTCGCGAGCCTCCTGCGGGATCTGGCCCCAGATGATCTTCAGGTGGCTGCGGGCCGCCTGCTCGGCATGCCCGCAATAGTCCAGCCGGAAGGCCTCGTCGCCGGGGACGGCGCCGGGCGCCGAGGCGGCCGGCCGGCAGGCCTCGCGGACGTCGATGACCGGCAGCCCGTCCGCATCCGTCGGCAGCTCCGCGGCCCCGGGGCCGGACGGGGCCGCGTCGTCCGGGCACCGGACCGCGGGGTTCGTGCGCAGCGCCCAGGGCCAGCGGCACTGCGGGTCGATGGCGGCCTCCGGGCCGGGGCGGGGCGCCGCAGGCGCTCCAGCCTGGCCCGAACCTGCCTGACCTGGACCTGCCTGACCTGGAACTGCCTGACTTGGGCCGCCCAGGCTCTCGGGCAGCTCGATGGCGGGCGGCTGGAACCGGAAGACCGGCTGCGGCGGGTCGCCCTCGGGTCGCGGCCCGTCCGGCCGGATGGCCCCCGTGGTGCCCTCGGGGGTCCCGACCGGCGACGGTTCCGGGCCGGCCGCCGCAGGGCTCGCCGAGACGAGCAGGGCGCCGACGAGCAGCGCCGCCAGGACGCCGCGTGGCTCCCCGCGGGGGCGATCACCCATTTGCCCCCTGCGGGGGCGAGCATCCATGACAGCCAAGCCAACACCTCACCCGGCGCGCATCCGCCCCCGGCCTCGCGGTCCACTCCACCTCGGCACGCGCCTCCCCCCGGCGGTCCAGGGCCCCGCTGCCCCTGGCAGGAGCGGAGGCATCGGCCGGACCGCGGCTGGCTACGGCCACGCTACGCGCTGTGCGCCGCAGGGCCATGTCAGGAAAAACCTGACACGGCGCGCACGAAGGTCGCAGGCCCGGGGTAACGCTTACGGTGATCCGGGCGAATGGATCCGGTTCCCACCGGCTCCGGATCCTGCCCATGCCCCCACTTTCCAGGTCTCCCCGATTGTCCGGCCGCGCCCGCCTGCTGCCGCTCCTCGCCGCCCTGCTGCCCGCGGCGCTGCCCGTCACGGGCGCGTCCGCCCGCCCCGTCGTGGTGGAGCTGTTCACCTCCCAGGGCTGCTCCTCGTGCCCGCCCGCCGAGGCGCTCCTCGGCGAGATGGCGGGCCGAAGCGACCTCCTGCCGCTGGGCTTCCACGTCACCTACTGGAACCGGCTCGGCTGGCGCGACACCGCCTCCTTCGAGGGGGCGACGGAGCGGCAGGCCGCCTACGCCCGCCGCCTGGGGGACGGCAACTTCACCCCGCAGCTCGTGGTCGACGGCCGCCACAGCCTCGTGGGCTCGCGGCGGGCCGAGGCGGAGGCCGCCCTGGCCAGGGCGCGGGCTGAGGCTCGGGCGGAGGCCGCCACGGTCGCGCTGACGCGGCAGGACGGCCGCGTCGGCATCCGGATCGGCGCCGGCCGGGGCCCCGCCGAGATCCTCCTCGTCGGCTTCGACCGGTCGGTGCGGACCGCCGTGGCCCGCGGGGAGAACGGCGGGCGCACCATCGCCCAGGCCAACGTCGTGCGCTCCCTGCGCAGCCTCGGCACCTGGGCGGGGGCGGCGCTCGCCCTCAGCGAGCCCGTGCCCGCGGGCGAGGACCTCGCGGTCATCCTGCAGGCGCCGGACGGGCGCATCCTCGGCGCCGAGCGCCTGGCGCCAGGGTCCTGACGGCGGGGTCCTGACGGCGGGGCGCGAGCGAGGTGTGCCCTGCCGCCCGATCCGCCCGATCCGCCCGAATTCGGGGCCGGACGGGCGTAACCCGGGGCCGATGCGGGCCGAATGACCTGCAGTGCCGCCATCGCGGACGGCACGGACCGACCGAGGACACCGCATCATGAGCATCCTGTTTCGCGTCACCACCGCCACCCTGCTCGCCGCCGCCCTCGCGGCGAGCCCCATGCTAGCCGGCGGGAGCATGGCCAAGGATTCCATGGCCAAGGACTCGATGGCGAAGGACTCCATGGCCAAGGATTCCATGGCCAAGGACGGCACGGGGAAGGGCGCCATGGGCAAGGACCACATGTCTAAGGCCTCGATGGCCAAGGATCCGATGGCCAAGGATCCGATGGCCAAGGACTCCATGGCCAAGGACGGCGCGAAGAAGTAGGTTCGGGCTTCCCGGGGATGTCGCGGGCGCTCGCCCTCGGCCGTCCGGTCCGGTTGCCGGCCCGCGCCGGGCCGGCCGGACGCACCGTCCCGACGGAGTCGGCGCGTGGCATGACGAGCAGCGAGGCCTTCCTCTCCGCGGCCATGCGGGCGGCGCAGGACGGCGACGCGGAGGCCTACAGGACGCTCCTGGGCGCCTGCGTGCCGGTGATCGCCGCCATGGCCCGCGCGCAGGGGGTGCGGGGCGCCCTCGTCGACGACGTGGTGCAGGAGACCCTGCTCACCGTCCACCGGGCCCGCCCCACCTACGACCCGGAGCGGCCCTTCCTGCCCTGGCTGCGGGCGATCGCCCAGCGCCGCGCCATCGACGGGCTACGGCGCGCCGGGCGCCGCACGGCGGAGGTCCACGACCCGCTCGCCTACGCGGCGGAGCCCGACCCGGGCGCCCCGGCCGACCAGGGCCTCGAGGCGCACGAGCGCGCGGCGCACCTCGCCGCCGCGGTGGCGCGCCTGCCGGAGGGCCAGCGCCAGGCGATCGAGCACCTCGCCTTCCGGGAACTGTCCCTCGCCGAGGCGTCGGCCCTGACGGGGCGCACCACGGGGGCCCTGAAGGTCAATTTCCACCGGGCCCTCAAGGCCCTGCGCGCCATGCTGGCGCCCCGCAGAGAGGACGGCGATGCCTGAGACCGCCCGCCACGACAGCCTCGTCGAGGAGCTGGCCGGCTCCCTCGCGCCCGTGCGCCGGCTGGCCGGGCCGGGGCGCCGGGCGCTGGGCTGGTGCGCCGCGGCGCTGGCCCTCGGCCTCGGCCTCGTCCCCTTCGCCGACCTCTCCGCGCTGGAGACCCGCCTCGGCGTGATGGACCTGCGGCTCTCCGCACTCGGGGCGGCGCTGACCGCCGCGGCGGCCGCCTTCGCCGCCTTCCAGACCAGCGTGCCCGGCCGCACGGCCGCCTGGGCACTCCTGCCCCTGCCGCCCCTGGCTCTCTGGCTCGGCGCGAGCGGCCTCGGCTGCCTGCGCGCCTGGGTCGCCCCGGCCTCGAACCTCCCCGGGCCGGAGGAGATGCGCGGCTGCTTCGCCTTCCTGGTCGGCGTCTCGCTGCCGCTCTCGCTGCTCCTCGTGCTGATGCTGCGCCGCGCCTGCCCGCTGCGCCCGAACCTCACGGCGGCGCTCGGGGGCCTCGCGGCGTCGGCGGCGGCGGCCCTCCTCCTCCTGCCGATCCACCCCCACGACGCCACCGCGACGGACCTCGCGATCCACCTCGTGGCGATCCTCCTCGTCATCGGCCTGAACGCCCTGGCGGGCGGGCGCCTCCTCGACGGGGGGCGGCGCGCACCCCGTCCCCGCGCCCCGTGAGCGGGCCCGAGATCCCCTTCCTGGAGGGGCTCGGAGGCCCCGCCGCGGCGGCAGTGCGCGCCCGCATGGCCTCGATCGCGGTGGCGGGGGGCCGGCCGCTCTTCGAGCAGGGCGAGGCGGGCGACGCGGTCTACACCCTCGTCTCGGGCAGCATCGGCCTCTCGACCCGCGAGGGGCCCGACGGGCGCATCCGCCGGATCGCGCGGCTCGCGCCGCCCGAGACGATCGGCGAGATGGCCCTGCTCCTCGGTCAGCCCCGCTCGATTAGCGCCACGGCCCTGCGCGACTCCCACCTGCTGCGGCTACCCCGCGACGCCTTCGAGGACCTCGTCGCCCGGCATCCCGCGACGCTCCTCTACTTCGCGCGCCTGCTGGCCGGGCGCCTGAGCAGCGCGCATGCGGGCGTCGCCCTCGGCCACGCGCCGCGCAGCTTCACCGTGCTCGCCGCGACGGAGGGGCCGGACGTCCGGGCCTTCGGCCGCCGGCTCGCCGCCACCCTGGACCGGATCCTGCCCGGCACCACCGGCTGCCTGGAGGACTGGCCGCCCGAGGCCGACGAGACCTGGTTCCACGCCTACGAGGCGGCGCACGCCCGCACCGTCTTCGTGGCCCACCGCATCGACTGCCCCTGGTGCCGCCTCTGCCTGCGCCACGCCGACCACGTGCTCCTGCTGGCGGCGCCCGGCGAGGCCCCGCGGCCGGGCGCCGCCGACTATCTCGGATCGATCCGCTCCGACTGGATCCGCATGGACCTCGCGGTCTGCCAGGCGGCGGACGCCGCCCTGCCGCGGCCCCTCCACCCCGCGACGGCGGCCCTGCCGGCCGCCCTGCGCCTGCAGGTGCGGGCGGGGCACGCGGGCGACCTCGCCCGGCTCGCCCGCATCGCGGCCGGCAAGGCGCGCGGCCTCGTCCTCGGCGGCGGCGGCGCGCGGGGCCTCGCCCATCTGGGCGTGCTGCGCGCCCTCGACGAGGCCGGGATCCCCGTCGACATCGTCGGCGGCACCAGCATGGGCGCGGTGATGGCCGCGAGCGTCGCCATGGGCTGGGACCAAGCGCGGATCGAGGCCCAGACGGTGGGCGCGTTCGTCGGGCGCAACCCGCTCAACGACTACACGCTGCCCTACCATGCGCTGACCCGCGGCGCGAAGGTCGATGCGGGCCTCGCGGCGTGCTTCGGCCCCGCGCGGATCGAGGACCTGTGGCTGCCCTTCTTCTGCGTCTCGGCGAACCTGACCACCGGGGCGGCGATGATCCACCGGAGCGGCCCGCTGGCGGAGGCGCTGCGCGCGAGCATCGCGATCCCGGGCCTGCTGCCGCCGGTCTGCACGGACGAGGGCATCCTGGTGGACGGCGGCATGATGAACAACCTGCCGGCCGACGTGATGGCGGCCCTCGACCGCGGCCCGGTGCTCGCGGTCGATGTCGGCGGCGACCTGGCGTTCCAGGCGATGCCGATGCGGAGCTGGCGCGGCCGCCTGGTGCGGCGCTGGCTCGGCGCGCCGGAGGCCATGCCGGGCATCGCCCCGCTGCTCCTGCGCGCCGCGACGGTGTCGGGAGCGGCCCAGACCGCGATGGCGGTGGCGAGCGCCGCCGCGATCCTGCGGCCGCCGCTCGCCGGCATCGACCTGCGCGCCTGGTCGAGCTTCGAGACGATCGCCGGGCTCGGGCACGCCGCCGCGCGGGAAGCCCTCGCCGCGGGCCGGCTCGCCCCCTGGGCGGAGCCGGCCTGATGGCGGAGCCGGCGCGCGCGAGACGGAGGGACGAGGTGCGCCGGCGCACCCGGGGGGAGGGGCTCACGTAACCGCCGGCCCCGCCGGAGCGAGTCGACAGCAACGCAACCGCGTACCGAGGAGACCCGCCATGAAGGTGCTGATCGCCGCCACCCCCCTCATCGGGCACGTCAACCCGCTCCTTGCCGTCGGGCGCATCCTGGCCGCGCGGGGCGACACGGTGGTGTTCGCCACCGCGGCGAGCTTCCGCCACCGGGTCGCGGCGGCGGGCCTGCACTTCGCCCCCCTGGAGGATGGCGGGGCGGCCGGGTACCGCGAGACCGCGCTGCCGGCCGGGCCCGAGCGCTACCGCCGCGAGTTCATCGCCCGCTTCATCGATCCGATGCCGGCCCAGGCCGAGGCGCTGCGGGCCCTGATCGCGGCGGAGCGGCCGGACGCCGTGGTGGCTGGCAGCCTCGTCCTCGGCGTGCTGCCGCTCCTCCTCGACCGGCAGCCGCGGCCGCCGATCCTCACCTGCAACGTCAGCTTCCTGTTCCTCGACAGGCCCGACCGGGCGCCGGTCGGCCTCGGGCTGCCCCCCGCCGCGGATGACGACACCCGGGCCCGCTATGCGCTCCTCGGCGCCGGCTACGACGCCGCCTTCGTCGATCCCGTGCGGGCGCACGCGGACATGACCCTCGCCCGCCTCGGCCTGCCGCCGCTGCCGGCCTCGCTCACGCAATCCATCGCGGCGCTGCCCGACGCCTTCCTGCAGGCCAGCGTGCCGGAGTTCGAGTACGCGTTCGGCACCCTGCCGCCGGGCCTGCGCTTCGTCGGCCTGCTGCCGCCGCCGCGCTCCGAGACGCCGCTGCCGGACTGGTGGCCCGAGCTCGACGGCGGCCGGCCGGTCGTCCTCGTCACGCAGGGCACGCTCGCCAACGGGGATTTCGGCGAGCTCGTCGAGCCGACCCTCGCGGCGCTCGCCGGGCGGGACGACCTCCTCGTCGTCGCCACCACCGGCGGGCGCCCCGTCGAGGCGGTGCGGGGCCCCGGGGGTGCCCTGCCGGCCAACGCCCGGGTCGCCTCCTTCCTGCCCTTCGAGGCGCTCCTGCCGAGGACGAGCCTCCTCGTCACGAACGGCGGCTACGGCAGCGTCTCGCAGGCCCTGGCGGCGGGCGTGCCGGTCGTCTCGGCGGGCCTCACGGAGGACAAGGCGGAAATCGGCGCCCGCATCGGCTGGTCCGGCGCCGGCCTCGACCTCGCCACCAACACCCCCGCGCCCGCGGATCTGGAGGCGGCGGTCGCCACGGTCCTCGCCGAGCCGCGCTATCGCGGGCGGGCCCGGGCGCTGGCCGACGCCTTCGGCCGGCTCGACGCGAGCCGCGAGATCCCGCGCGCCCTCGACGCGCTGGTCGCCGCCCGGGGCTGCGGGAACCCGGGTGCCGACAACCGCAACGACTCCTGCCGGAGGCACTCGGCATGACCCGCCTCGCCGTCCAACTCCTCGGGCCTGGGCCGCAGCGGCCCGCCCACCCCGGCCCGGCCGACGCGGCACGGAGCGTGCTCCGGGCGGTGGCGACCTACGTCCTGGCCTGGACGACCGGCCTGCCGCCGGACTCGGCCCGGCATCTGATGCCGGAGCCCGACGGGCAGGCCGGCCCCTGTCTCGGCTTCTGACGGACGCGGAGCACCCCCATGAGCCTCCCTTCGCCCGAACCTCGGCCCGAACCGCCGAATGGCCCTTCCGACACCGGCGCCCTGCGCGTCGTGGTCGACCTCAACCGCTGCCAGGGCTACGCCCAGTGCTGCTACGCGGCGCCGGAGCACTTCGTTCTGCACGGCCACGAGATCCTGTTCTACGACCCGGCGCCGCCGGCAGCCCGGCGCAACGCCATCGAGCGGGCCGTGCAGGCCTGCCCGGTCCGGGCGATCGTCCTGGAAGCCGCAGGACTGGAAGCCGCAGGACTGGAAGCACCCGGGACCGCGGCGGAGGCGGCGCCGTGAGCGCGCCGGAGCCCGCCGGGGTCGTGGTCGTCGGCGCTTCCCTCGCGGGCCTGCGCGGGGCCGAGGCCCTGCGCCGCGGCGGCTACGACGGCCCGCTCACCCTCGTCGGCGACGAGCCGCACCGGCCCTACGACCGGCCGCCGCTCTCCAAGCACGTCCTCGCCGGCACCGTGGCGCCGGACGCGACGGCCCTGCCGCAGCGCACGGCGCTGCGGGCGCGCTGGCGCCTCGGCCGGGCGGCCGTCGCCCTCGACCGCGCGGCCCGCACGCTCTCCCTCGCGGACGGGGCGTGCCTGTCCTACGACAAGCTCCTCGTGGCGACCGGGGCCCAGGCGCGGCCCTGGCCGGCGGAGCGGGGGGGCGCCCTCTCGGGCGTCTTCACGCTGCGCGGGCGGGACGACGCCGCGGCCCTGCGCGCCGCCCTGGCGCGCGGGCCGGCGCGCGTCCTGGTGGTGGGGGCCGGGCTGATCGGGTGCGAGGCGGCCTCCTGCTGCCGGGATCTCGGCCTTTCCGTGACCGTGATCGACCCCAACCCGACGCCCCTGGCGCGCGCCCTCGGCACCGTCGTCGGCGGGGTCGTCGCGCAGAGCCTGGAGCGGGCTGGCGCCGCGTTCCGCCCCGGCGCGCAGGTGGAGGCCTTCGCGGGGGACGACGCCGGGCGGGTGACCGGCGCCCGGCTCACCGACGGCGAAATCCTGCCGGCGGACCTCGTGGTGGTGGCCCTCGGCGCGACCCGGGCCACCGGCTGGCTCGCGCAGGCCGGGCTGCGGGCGGATGCCGGCGGCCTCACCTGCGACGGGGCCTGCCGGGCGCTCGCCCAGGACGGCACGCCGGACCCCGACATCTACGCGGCGGGTGACGTCGCCCGCTGGCCGATCCCGCTCTACGGCGACCGCCTCGTCGCGATCGAGCACTGGGGCAACGCCGTGAGCCAGGCCGAGCACGCGGCCCGCAACATGCTGGCGTCCCCGGAGGATCAGCGCGCCTACGCGCACCTGCCGGCCTACTGGTCGAGCCAGTTCGGGGTCAACATCAAGGCGGTCGGCCTCGCCGCCGGGGCGGACGCGCTGGCGGTCGTGCAGGGGAGCCTCGCGGCCCGCCGCTTCCTCGCCGTCTACGGGCGGGCCGGGCGCAGCATCGCGGCGGTCTCCTTCGACGAGGCCCGCTGGCTGCCAGCCTACGCGGAGGCGATCGCGGCGGGCGCCCCCTTCCCGCCGATCCGCGGCGCGACCGACCAGGGGCCCGTCGCGCCGCACCCGCCCGGCTTCCCGGCGGCCCGCGCCGCGGATCGACGGGAAGGGAGCGCCCACCAGCCGGAGGCCCGCCATGCCGGATGACACGCTGTTTTCCGAGGTGCTGGACCGGGCCAACCGGCCGGACCCCTACCCGATCTACGCGCGGCTGAGGGAGCGCCCGGTCTCGCGCCAGCGGGACGGCACCTACGTGGTGAGCACCCACGCGGCGATCCGGCGCCTGCTCTTCGACCCCCGCCTCAGCTCGGAGGACCTGCCGCCCTCGCACCGGCCCCGCACCGGCAACCCGCTGCGGGACTGGATCCTCAACCCCATCAAGGACCGCATCGCCACCGCGCACCGGCCGCTGATCTTCCGCGACCCGCCGGACCACGACACCCTGCGGGCCTTCGTGATGCGCGAGTTCTCGATTGCCCGGGTGCGGGCCCTCGACGGCCGCATCGGCCGCGAAGTCCACGCCCTGATCGACGCCTGCCGCGGGCGCGGCGAGGTCTGCCTCGTCGAGGACCTGTCCTATCCCCTGCCGGTGGCGGTGATCTGCGACCTCCTCGGCGTGCCGGAGGCGGACGAGCCGCAGTTCCAGGCCTGGGCGACGCAGCTCGCCACGGCGCTGGAGCCGGACGCGCGCCACGACGCGGAGAGCCGGCACCGGACGGTGGCGGCCTTCGATGCCATCTCGGCCTACATGCGCGCCCTGATCCGCGAGAAGCGCCGGCGCCCGACCGACGACATGCTCTCCGGGCTCGCCGCCCCGGGGCCGGGGGGCGCGGCGCGGATGGGCGACTTCGACCTGATCGCCACCGCGATCCTGCTCCTGGTGGCGGGGCACGAGACCACCGTGAACCTCATCACCAACGGCATGCTGACCCTGCTGCGCCACCCCGCCGAGCTCGCGCGCCTGCGGGCCGACCCGGAGCGGGCCCCGCGGCTGATCGAGGAGCTGCTGCGCTACGAGCCGCCCGTCCACTTCCGCACCCGCAAGGCGCTCGGCGCCATCGAGGCCGGCGGGGTGACGATCCCGGCCGGGGCCCCGGTGGTCCTGCTCTTCGCCGCGGGGAGCCGCGACCCGGAGCGCTTCCCCGATCCCGACCGGTTCGACCCCGACCGCGACGACATCCAGCATTTCGGCTTCGGGGGCGGCCTGCACTACTGCGTGGGGGCGCCCCTCGCCCGCCTCGAGGCCGAGATCGCCCTCGTCGCCCTGTGCCGGCGCCTCGTCGCCCCGCGCCTCCTGGCGGACCCGCCGCCCTACCGGCCGGGCGCCTCCCTGCGGGGCCCCGAGCAGCTCGGCATCGGCATCGCGGGCATTGCCTGACGCGGGCTGGTCGAACCCGCCCGGCGCGCGATCTTGGCGGGGCAATCCCGCCACGACCGCGCATCGAGGCCGCCCTTGGACACCGCCCCGCCGCTCCTCTACGAGCATCCGCTCTCGTCCTATGCGCAGAAGGTCAAGATCGCCCTGCGCGAGAAGGGCGTGCCCTTCACCGCCGAGCTGCCGCCGGATTTCGGCACCGGGCGCACGGACGGCCCGTTCGCGGCCGCCAACCCCCGCACCGAGGTGCCGGTGCTGATCCAGGGCGACCTCCGGATCTTCGAGTCCACCGTGATCCTCGAATACGTCGAGGAGCGCTGGCCCGAGCCGCCGCTGCTCCCCCGGGAGCCCGCGGCCCGGGCCTTCGCGCGCCTCACCGAGGAGGTCTGCGACACCCAGTACGAGGCGGTGAACTGGGGCTACGGCGAGGTGCTGTGGTTCCGCCGCGCCACCGGGGCGCTGGCCGACAGCCTGAAGGCGCAGGCGGCCCGGCAGACCGGCGAGCTGCAGGCCTGGCTCGCCGCGCGGCTCGGGGCGGCCGAGTGGTTCGGGGGCGCGGGCTTCGGCTGGGCGGACGCGGCGGTCGCGCCCATGGTCAACCGCTCGGTGCATTACGGCCTGGGGCCGCCGGAGGGCAGCCCGCTCGCCCGCTGGCACGCCCGGGTGCGGGCGCGCCCCTCCGTGGCGGCGACCTTCGCGGAGTTCGACGCGGCCGCCGCCCGGATGGCGGAGGCCGCCGACCACTACACCA
Organism: Methylobacterium sp. A54F; assembly: GCF_053346035.1. Classification (NCBI taxonomy): domain Bacteria; kingdom Pseudomonadati; phylum Pseudomonadota; class Alphaproteobacteria; order Hyphomicrobiales; family Methylobacteriaceae; genus Methylobacterium; species Methylobacterium sp. A54F. The sequence goes on from NZ_JBKFBF010000008.1 coordinate 137,540, forward strand.
CCGGCGGCCGGCGCCGGGAGTACCGCGACCACCGCCTCGAATGGATGGTCAAGTCGGGCGGCGTCGAGGTCGTGCTCGCGGGCCTGCGCGAGCGCACCATCCGCTTCCCGTGGCCGAGCGGGGAGGCCGGCGCCTGAGCCGTCCCTATCGTCCGGCGGACCGGCTCGGGTCGTCCTCGGGATTGACGTAGCTGAGCCCGAACGGTCCGCTGCCGTTGACCTGCAGCTCCACCGGCTCGTCCGTGGTCCAGAGAGCGTGGGGCATGTCCTGCGGCAGGAACACGAAGCCGCCCGTCCTCAGGACCGAGCCCGCCGCCCGGTCGAGGGTCGGCCCGTGGGAATGGTGGATCGAGCCGGCGAGGATCGTCAGCGTCTCGGCCTGGGCATGGATGTGCGGCGCGATCACGGTGCCGGCCGGGACCTTGACCCGCAGCACGAACGGGCCGGGCTTGGCGGGGTCGCCGGAGACCAGGCCGATCTGCGTGCCCTTCGGGAGGTTCGGGGGCCCGGGCTGGTAGCGCACGGCCGCGCCCTCCGGCACCACCACGAGGCCGGCGGCCCCGTGGCCGTCCTGCGCGGTCGCGCCGAGGGTGCCGAGAACGAGGAGGGCGGCCGCGAGGGCCGCATGCGTGCGCAGGGTCAGCGTCCTCGTCATCGGTCCGTTTCCTCCGGCGTCAGACCGCGGGAGCGGGTCCTCGTGCCGGTCACGAAGCTGTGCGGTCGGCCGCCCCCGTCAACGGGCGGCCGCGCGCGAGACGGTTGTGCTCAAGCGATTGTGACGCGGACGGGACAGGACGCGGATTCAGGCCGCCCGCGATCCCGGCGCGGCGCGCACGGCCGTTGACCCCGCCGCGCGGCTGCCCGTAAGACCGAAGGCATGCGCGGGTTCCTGCCAGTGTCGGCTCGAGGGCGCGCGATCACCGGGGTGATCGCGCTCTACGCGCTGCTGCTCCAGGTCTTCCTGCAGGGTCCGCTGGCCGCGCTCTCGGTGCTCCCGGCGCCCGGAGCCGTGATCTGCGCGGAGCACGACGGCGGGGCACCGCCCGCGCACCAGGGTCTCGCCTGCGGGCACCACGCCTGCTGCACGCCGGCCGCCGCCGCGGGGCTCCTCCACCCGCTCCCCGCCGCATCCGCCCCGGTGGCCTGGCCCGCACCGCGCGTCGCGGCCGTGGCCTGGCGCTCGGCCGACGCCCGCGGCGCCCGCGCGCCCCCCGACCGGAGCGCTTCCCCCCGAGGTCCGCCCATCCTCTGAGCGATCAGCCCGTTCGATCACTCAGACCCGGACCACGATCATGTTCCCGTCCCTGCAGGGCAGCACCGCGGCCTTCCGCGCGGCCCCGATCGCGCGTGCCTCGCGCGAGGCCGTCTACCGCGCTGTGTGGCGCTGGCACTTCTATGCCGGGCTGATCTGCCTGCCGGTCCTGATCCTGCTCTCGACGACCGGCGCGCTCTACCTGTTCAAGGACGAGATCAACGGCACGCTGTTCGCCCGGCGGCTCACCGTCCCGGTGCAGGCCGGCGCGCCGCTGAGCCCCGACCGCCTGATCTTCAACGCCACCGAGGCGGTGCCGGAGGCGCAACCCATCGCCTACACGGACCCGGCGGAGGCGGGCGCCTCCGCCCTCGTCACCCTGGCGCAGGGCGCACGCCGGACCCTCGTCTACCTCGATCCCCACACGGGCGACGTGCTCGACCGGCTGGCCGGCGAGGGCGACCTGATGACGATCGTGCGGCGCCTCCACAGCCTCGCCTATTTCGGCCCGGTCGCCAACGGCGTGGTCGAGGTCGTGGCGGGCTTCGCGATCATCCTCGTCGTCACGGGCCTCTATCTCTGGTGGCCGCGCGGGGCGGGGGGCGGGGTCGTCACGGTGCGGGGCCGGCCGCGACAGCGCGTCTGGTGGCGCGACCTGCACGCCGTGACGGGCCTCGTGGGCGGGGCCGGCCTGCTCTTCCTCGCCGCCAGCGGGCTGCCCTGGTCGATCTGGTGGGGCCAGCAGGTGCGGGCCTGGTCCAACGCAGCGGGTCTCGGCCAGCTGCAGGCGCTCTGGGCGAGCCGGCCCGTCTCCGCCGTGCCGATGGGGGCGGTGCTGACGACGGCCGGCTGGGCGATGCAGGACGCCCCCGTCCCCCTGTCGGAGCCCCCAGCGACGGGCCCGATCGGCGCTGGCGGGGACTTGAAAAATAGGCCCGCGCCGATCGGCGTGGGCCGGGCTGTTGCGATCCTGCGGGACCTCGGCATGCCCCGCGGCTTCGAGCTCGCGCTCCCGACCGGCGAGACCGGCGTCTACGCCGCGGCGGCCTACCCGCGCGACGTCGCCCGGCAGCGCATGATCTCCCTCGACCAGTATACCGGCCGGCCCCTCGTCGACGTGCGCTTCGCGGATCTCGGCCCGGTGGCGCGGGCGATCCAGTACGGCATCGGCATCCATAAGGGCGAGCATTGGGGGCGCGCCAACCAGCTCGTCATGCTGGCCTTCTGCCTCGCCACCCTGCTGCTCGCCGTGACGGCCGCGGCGATGTGGTGGAAGCGCCGCCCCGCGGGCGGCCTCGGCGTGCCGCCCTGGCCGCGGGACCGCCGCGTCGTCGCGACCGTGACGCTCCTCGTCGCCGGCCTCGGCGCGCTGTTCCCGCTCACCGGCCTCGCGATCCTCTGCATGCTGGCCCTCGACCTCCTCGGCCAGGCGCTCGCCCGGCGACGGCGAGCGGCCGCCTGACGCGACGGGCCTCCGGGCCGGACGGGCGACGCCCCGTGACCCCGCTCCCAGCCCCGCGCCGACTCGGCCTGGCCGCGCTGCTCCTCGCCCTCTGGGTGCAGGCGCTCGCGCCGAGCCTCGCCGTGCGCGCCCTCGCGCGCGCCGCGGATCCGCTGGCGGGCGCGGTGATCTGCGGGCACGCACCGGACGTCGCGTCCGCGGAAGCGCCGGGCCCGATCACCGACCCCGCCGAGGTCCCCAGTCCTGCCCATGCGGGCTGCCCCGCCTGCCCGGTCTGCGCCGCGGGGCTGGCGAGCCCGCTCGCGCCCGCCGCCCCCGACCGGCAGCACCCCCTGCGCTGGCGCCTCGCGGCCTGGCCGGTCCCGCCGCCGGCGCACCCCCCCGTCCGCCCCGGCCGCATCCCCGAGCCGCGCGGGCCGCCGGCCCCGCTCTGATCCGTTCCCCGCTGCGCGCCGGACCTGACCAGTCCCGGCCGCGCAGCAGCCGACCTGCCCGATCAGACGAGCCGTTCCCCGATGCCACGCCTTCCCGCCCCCCGCCGCGTCGCCCCTCGCCGCCTCGCGGCCTGCCTCCTCGCCGCAGCCCTCGCGCCGGCCGCCGCCCGCGCCGAGCCGGAGGGCAGCGTCACGCTCTCCGAGCTCTCCGTGACGGGGGAGGGCGCCCCGACCGATTCGGCTCCGCGCGGGCCCGCTTTCGGGGTCGCCGCCCCCCAGGGATCGGCCCCGAGCGTGATCGAGAACCCGGTCGGGCAGGTCGTCAGCCAGCTGGACCGCCGGGACACCATCGCGAACCGGCCCGCCACCAGCATCGGCTCCGTGCTGCTCAACAGTCCCGGGGTGAGCGTGCGGCAGGGCAACGGCGCCCGCGACGTCGTGGTCTCGATCCGCGGCAACAACGCCCGCTCGACGGGCGTGACCAAGAACATGGTCGTGCTGGAGGACGGCTTCGTGCTCACGCAGCCGGACGGCGCCTCGCGCTTCGACATCGTCGATCCCCGCGCCTACGGCCGCATCGACGTCTTCCGCGGCCCGCAATCGGCGCTGTTCGGCAACTACGCCACCGGCGGCGCCATCGCCTTCCGGACGCGGACGGGCCGGGAGATCGACGGGTACGAGGTCGGCATCGACGCGGGCAGCTTCGGCTACCTCAGCCACTCCTTCACGGTGGGCGGGGCCAGCGGGCCCGTGGAGATCAGCCTGTTCGCGAGCGACGTGCGCGCCAACGGCTACCAGGACCACAGCGCCTACGACACGCAGACCATCAACCTGCTGGCCAGCTACACGCCGACGCCGGACAACCGCTTCACCCTGAAGGTGATCAACAACGACCTGCACGCGGACCTCGCGGCGCGCGCCTCCCTGAACCAGTACCGGATCAACCCCTACCAGCGCGGCTGCGCGGCCGCGGCCACGGCCGCGCCCGGCTGCACCACCTTCCCGCTCTTCCTCAACGGCGCCTTCGGGCCGACGGTGCCGGTGACCGCCGCGGAGGGCGGGTTCGAGCGCAAGGACCGGCGCACCATCGTGGCGGCGCGCTGGGAGCACGACATCGACGCCTTCACGACTTGGCGCACGCAGGTCGGCTTCGACGAGCGCAACTTCAACCAGCCCTTCTACACGACCGCGTCCCGCGGCTCGTACCCGTCCTACAACGTGCAGAGCGACGTGACCCACCGGACGGACCTCTTCGGCCTGCCGGCCGTGGGCTACGTCGCCCTCGCCTACAGCGCCCTCGACAGCCGCATCTCGACCTACAACCGGGCGCCCTATGGCGGCCCGCGGCTCGGCGCCCTCATCGGGGACCAGGCGGCGGTGCAGTCGAACCTCGGCGGGCGCGCCCGGCTCGAAGTCGCCCTGTCGGACCGGTGGACCGGCGTCCTCGGCGTGAGCGCCGAGAACACCTGGATCACGGGGCGCAACCTCGCCTACGCCTACGCGGCCTCGGGCACGACCCGCACCGTCGCGGACGCGAACCGCAGCTTCCTCAACGTGGCGCCCGAGTTCGCCCTGGTGTTCCGGCCCGACGCCGCCTGGGCGCTGCGGGGCCGCGTCGCCACGGGGTACACGACGCCGGCGGCGAGCAACCTGTTCATCACGCCGGCGGGCCTGCCCGGCAACAACACCGGCCTCCAGACCCAGGAGAACCTCGGCTTCGACCTCGGCCTGGACTGGACGCCGACCGAGACCCTGCGCCTCAGCGTGACGGGCTTCTACGAGTTCTTCCGCAACGAGCTGGTGTCGCAATCCCCCGGGGCGGGGCTCCTGGCCTACACCTTCAACGCGCCGGCCTCGGAGCACCGCGGCGTCGAGGTGGGGGCGGAGTGGGCCTTCGCGCCGGGCTGGCGGGGGACCCTCGCCTACACGTTCGACGACCAGATCTACACCCGCTACGTCGAGCAGCTGAGCGCCGGCGCGCTGACGGCCCGGTTCGACCGGGCCGGCAACCGCATCCCCGGCGTGCCCGCCCACCAGCTGCTCGCGCGGATCGGCTACGACGTGCCCTCAGGCCCCCTCGCGGGCCTCGGAGCCTTCGTCGAGACGGTCTACCAGGACGCCTTCTTCCTCGACAACGCGAACCTCCTGCGGGCCCCCGGCTACGCCATCGTCAACGCCAACCTGCACTACGCGACCGACCTGCGGGACGGCTATGCCCGGCGGCTCAACCTCTACCTCGAGGTGCGCAACCTGTTCGACACGACCTACGTGGCCTCGGCCCAGAACCTGGCGAATTCGATCAGCGGCACGACCGGCCTGCAGAACGGCGCGGGCGTGCTCGCCGCCACCACGGGCTCCGTCTTCGCGGGCGCGCCGCGGACCTTCGTGGGCGGCCTGAAGCTGTCGTTCTGAAGGCGCGGACCGCCGGAGCGGGATGGGTGGCGGGGCAGACGTGAAATCCTTCACCGATTTCACTTCGTCTCTCACGCACACAGAGCGCGCGAAGGGATTGGGGCAGGGCGCTCGCCGGATCCAGCCGCGCACCGGCCCTATCGGGTCAGCGACACCATGCCGGAATCGGGCCCGACGCCCTTCGGGACCGGTACGGTCGTGGCCGCATAGTTCGCGTTCAGGTAGAGGTTCGGACCTTCGTACAGGTTGATCTGCTGCGCCACGATCACCGTGTAGGCGGATTGGTCGGCCACCGGCTTGTCGGAATCGATGATCAGGCGACCGGCCGGCAGGTAGATCGTGCCGAGCATCGTGCGGGCATTGTCGCTGATGATGCGGTACTCGCGCAGGGGCTTCGTGCCACCGAGCTTCGGCGGCGGCGGCGGTGGCGGTGTCAGCAGGAGGTTGATCGGCACCGGAAGCGGGTTCGACACCGTGCGCTCCTCGGCCATGAGCAGGCCCGCCATCGGCCCGCTCGTAGCGGCGGTCAGGTAGATGGTGGTCTTCTTGTCCAGCAGCATGCCGCCCTTGCTGCCCGAGAAGAAGAAGCCCACGCCCACGCCCGTGATGCTGGCACTCTGATCGACGATCAGGGGGCCGTCCCGCATGATGTAGACGCCCGGCCGGAGGTTGACCTGCGCGTTCTTCGTGATGTGCAGACCGCCGCAATAGGTCCCGGGATCCAGGTCGGTGCTGGTGCTGACGACGTTGCCCGTCTCGCCACCCTTCACCTGGTTGACGAGCTTGGTCAGCACCGTGCAGCTGGTGGCCGGCGGCGTTGTCGGCAGCTTGAGATCCGCCAGGGGGTCCTTGACGGCCGGGCAACCCGTCTGCGGCGTCGGCGTGAAGGAGGCCTTGGCGCCGTCGAAGCCGCCGGCCGAGCAGATCGTGAGCGCCTGGGCGGTGGCGGCGTCCTTGCCGGTCAGGCCGCCGGGATCGGAGGAGTTGGAGTAGAGCGAGCAGTTGGTGGCGGTCACCTGCGCCTTCTTCTCCAGGCTGAACGCGCCCCGGGCATCGCCCTCCAGCGCCAGCATGCAGAGCCGCATGGTGCCGACGAGCCTCGCCTTCGCCCTGACGATCAGCGTCATGCTCGGGTAGCTGAGGATGCGGCCCATCATGGTCGGCAGCGTCTCCTCCACCACCGCCTCGACGCTCGTGCGCTGGTCGGTGACGGCCACCGTGATGGCCGCCTTCCGATCGGCCGGGATGAGCGCGGCACTCCGGATCGCCTGATCGGTCACGCTCGCGATCGTCGCGTCCTGCGAGTTGGACAGCTTGAGCATGTTGCCGCCGGACAGGACGCCCATGTCGGCAGCGCTCTGGAGCTGGGCGCGGCGGTAGCGCAGGTGGCCGTACTCGATGGCAGCCGCGGTCGAGCCGAACAGGACGGGCGTCAGGAAGACGAAGATGAGCAGGACGGCGCCTCGCTCGTCCCCGCGGAGCCGTGCCAGCGCCTGCGGTATCATCACGGCCGACCGCTTCCTCGCGCCACCGACCACGCGCCGCCGGTGGAAAAAACTTTTTAGCCCCAAGTACCACCCTAATTCGAAGTCCCTTGCGCATTTCTAAATGCGGGGCGATCTATTGGAATACTGCTCACCGGCAACGAATTTCGCTATTCCGGCGCCACATGCTGCAAGGCGGCGTCGATGCTGCTCTGCGAGCACATGGTGGGAGGGTGGTGGGCCCGGCAGGACTTGAACCTGCAACCAGACCGTTATGAGCGGCCGGCTCTAACCATTGAGCTACGGGCCCGGACGCGGCGGGGCGCACGGGATCGATAGCCGAGAGCGGGGCCGTCGTCATCCGGGATTTCCGGGAGCGGGAGTTCCGGGAGCCGGCCGGCCGGCACGTCAGGTGCGGCCGAAGGCGAGGCCGAGGAGGGCGCCCGCGGCGAGGATCGCCAGCGGGTGCAGCCGGGTCAGGGCCGCCACCGCCGCGAGCGCGACGATCGTCGCCAGGATCGCGTCCGGCGCCACCGCGCCGGTGATCAGCACGGCGCTCGCGGCCACGAGGCCCGCGGTGATCGGCACGAGGCCCGCCTGCGCGGCGCGGCGCCAGGGATGGTCGCGGAACCGGTCCCACAGGTGCACCATCCCGGCGGCGAGGACCGAGGACGGGCCGAAGGTGGCGAGCGCCGCCACGAGCGCCCCGGACAGACCGGCCACGTGCCAGCCGATGAGCGCCACCACCATCATGTTCGGCCCGGGCGCCGCCTGGGCGAGGGCGAACAGGGCCCCGAAGGTCTCGGCCGACATCCAGCCATGGACCTCCACCACCCGGCGCTGCATCTCGGGCAGGATGGCGTTGCCGCCCCCGAAGGCCACGAGGGAGAGCTCGGCGAACATCAGCCCGAGGGCGAGGAGCACCGGCATCAGCGCGCCCGCCGGGCCGCCGCCGCGATGCTGAGCGGCGCGAGGACGAGGAGCACCGGCACGAGGGGCAGCCGCAGCCAGGCCACCGCCGCGCAGCACAGGGCCGCCAGGACGAGGCCGGACCGGTCGCGCCGCAGGGGCCGCGCGACCTTCAGGGCCATCGCCACGAGGAGGCCCGCCGCCGCGGCCGCGAGGCCGGCGAAGAGGTGGCGGATGCGGGGATCGTCGTGCAGGCGGTCGTAGACGACGCCCAGCGCCAGCACGATCGCGGTGGGCGCCGCGATGAGGCCCGTCAGGGCCGCGAGCGCGCCCAGCGGCCCGCGGAACCGCAGGCCGGTGGCGACCGAGAGGTTGATGATGTTGCCCCCCGGCAGGAACTGGCAGAGGCCGAGGAGGTCGGTGAACTCGGCCTCCGTGAGCCAGCGCCGGTCCTCGACGAGCATCCGGCGGGCCAGCGGCAGCACGCCCCCGAACCCGGTCAGGCCGAGGACGAGGAAGCCCCCGAACAGCTGGGCCGTGCTCGGCGGAGCGTCGCCCGGCGGCGCGCCCGGCGCGCGGGGGCCCGCCACGGCGTCGCGCTCAGGCCGGCAGGCCGGAGGCTTCGAACAGGAAGCCGTCCGCCGCCGGGATCGAGACCGCGAAGCCGCCGTAGCTCGCCCGCGCGAGCCGCCAGGGGCGGTCGGTGCGCGCCCGGATCGCCTCGGAGGGGCGCAGGCGCCGGCCGGCGCCGTCCTCGCCCACCTCCTCGATGCTGAGGAAGCCGTAGACCTGGAGTCGCGAGGCCGTCAGCTTGGTCTCGCGGTCGCCCGCCGCCACCGCCAGCGTGCCGGTGGCGTAGACCGCATCCATCAGGGCGCGCTGCTCGCTGCGCCGCTGGACCAGCCCCTCGGGGGAGCCGGGCGCGGCGCCCCTGGCGCTGCCCTTGGAGGCGCTCCCCTGGGCCGCGATCCGCCGGAACGGGACAACGTTGTGGGACTCGACCTGTACGCAACCCATACGCCCGTCACCCTCATGCCTTGCTGCGGGCCGGCCGGGGAGGCCCCGGGCCGGCACATCGCGAGGATTGAGGGAAACGGCTTAATGCGCGCTTAGCCCTGCGCGGGGCGGACGGCGCCGGAGCGTCCCGAAACGAGGCGCCCCGGCTCAGCGCGGCTCAGGCGAGGGCCACCGTGTAGGCGGCCTCGGTCTTGGCGCGGATCTCCGCCTCGGTGACGCCGGAGGCGAGCTCGATGAGCCGCATGCCGCCCTCACCCCGCTTGTCGATCGTGAACACACCGAGGTCGGTGATCACGAGGTCGACCACGTGCGTGCCGGTGAGCGGCAGGTCGCAGGCCTTGAGGAGCTTCGGGCTCTCCGAGCCGTCCTTGTTCCGGGCGACGTGCTCCATCACCACCACCACGCGCTTGACGCCCGCCACGAGGTCCATGGCGCCGCCCATGCCCTTCACCATCTTGCCGGGGATCATCCAGTTGGCGAGGTCGCCGTTCTCGGCCACCTGCATGGCGCCGAGGATCGACAGGTTGATGTGCCCGCCCCGGATCATCCCGAACGAATCGGCCGACGAGAAGTAGCTCGTGGTCGGCAATGCCGTGATGGTCTGCTTGCCGGCGTTGATCAGGTCCGGGTCCTCCTCGCCCTCGTAGGGGAAGGGACCCATGCCGAGCATGCCGTTCTCGGATTGCAGCTGCACCGACATGCCCTCGGGGATGTAGTTCGACACGAGCGTCGGAATGCCGATGCCGAGGTTCACGTAGAAGCCGTCCTCCAGCTCGCGCGCGGCGCGCGCCGCCATCTCGTCGCGGGTCCAGGCCATGGTGGTCTCCTGAGGCTTGTTGGCGCGCGCCGCGGCGCTTGCCGGATGGGGTCCTGGCCGGGTGGGTGTTACCTCCCGGCGGAGGGGATCGCTCAGATGGCGCCGCCGCCGGCAGCGGCCGCCGCCGCGTCCGGGCGCTTGCGGGTGGTGCGCTGCTCGATGCGCTTCTCGCGCACCGGCACGTGGATGATGCGCTTCACGAAGATGCCCGGCGTGTGGACGTTCTCGGCGTCGATCTCGCCCGGCTGCACGAGGTGCTCCACCTGCGCGACCGTCATCGTCGCGGCGGTGGCCATCATCGGGTTGAAGTTGCGCGCGGTGAGCCGGTAGGCGAGATTGCCCTCGGTGTCCCCCCGGTAGGCGTGGACGAGGGCGAGGTCGGCGAAGAGGCCGCGCTCCATCACGTACTGCTCGCCGTCGAACTCGCGCACCTCCTTGCCCTCGGCGACCTTGGTGCCGACGCCGGTCTTGGTGAAGAAGGCCGGGATGCCCGCCCCGCCCGCGCGGATGCGCTCGGCGAGCGTCCCCTGCGGGTTGAACTCGATGGCGAGCTCGTCGGCCAGGAACTGGCGGGCGAACTCCCGGTTCTCGCCGACGTAGGACGAGATCATCTTGGCCACCTGCCGGGTCTCGAGGAGCTTGCCGAGGCCCACGCCGTCGATGCCGGCGTTGTTCGAGATGATGGTGAGGCCCTTCACGCCCGAGGCCTGGACGGCGTCGATCAGCTCGTCCGGGATCCCGCACAGGCCGAAGCCGCCGCACATGATCGTCATGTCGTCGTGGAGGAGCCCGGCGAGCGCCGAGGCCGGATCCGCGTAGACCTTCTTCATCGAAACCTTCCTCTCGACCACCCGTCGCCCGACCCGTCCCGCCGGCCGGGGCGCGGCCCGGACGGGCCTCCTGGCCGCCGCCGAATCGGTTCGCGGCCGCTCAGATCACAGCTTTGCGCTAGCAGGAAGCGCGCCGGGCAGACAAACCCTGCCGAAGGGTTTATGGGAATCACCCCAACGGACCGGAGCGTTACGGCTGGGGGCGGCCTGAAACCGACCGGATCGATGTTTATGGCCGCAGGCCGGCTCCCCGCGGGGCCGGGAGCGGCCGTCCGTCCGGAGTGCAATGACGCCGCGCCGCCTCATCCCCGTCCTCGGCCTCGGTGCGCTCACGGCCGGGCTCATCGCCGCGGCCGCGACGCCTTGGTCGATCGAGACGGCGCGGGCGGCCCGCTTCGTCGACCGCGGCCTGTCCGCCTACGGGCTGGCCCTCGGCGCCGAGGGGGCCACCACCCTGACCCTGCTGCCGCTGCCCCGCCTCGGCTTCGCGCGGACCCGGATCCGCGCGGGCGCCGACGGGCCGGTCCTCGCGGAGGGCGGCAGCCTGGCGATCGAGCTCAGCCCCTGGGCGCTCCTCGCCGGGCGGGCGGAGGTCGGCGGCTTCCTCCTCGACGGCGCCGACCTGCGGCTCGGCAGCCCCGGTGACCGGCCCTGGGCCGAGCCCCTGCGCCGCCTCGCCGCCCGCCTCGGCACGGATGCGGCGAGCCACCCGCGGCGCCTCGCCCTGACGCACGCCACCGTCTCCGGGCAGGATTCTGCGGGCCGGGCCGAGCAGGCCCGCGACGTCGACGTCGTGCTGTCCTGGCCCCTCTGGAGCGCCGCCCTCGAATGCGGCGGCAGCCTGACCTGGCGGGGAGCGCAGACGCGCTTCAGCCTGGCCTCGCTGCGCCCGGCCGAGCTGATCGCGGGGGCCGAGAGCCCCTTCGTGGCGAGCGCCGCCTGGCCGGCGGGCAGCCTGACCGCGGAGGGCAGCGGCCGCCTCGGCGGACAGGACGGCGCGAGCCTCAAAGGGACCGGGCGCCTCGCCACCCGCTCCCTGGCCGAGACCCTGGCCTGGCTCGACGGCAGCGTCGCGCTCGCGCCCTTCATCGAGACCTTCTCCGTCGAGGGCCGCTTCGAGGCCGGCCCGCGGGCCCTGATGCTGCCCGCCGTGCGGGTCGGCGTCGGCAGCAACGTGCTCGAAGGCGCGGGCTCGGCGAGCTTCGGCGAGGGCCGCACCGCCGTTCAGGCGACGCTCGCGGCCGAGAGCCTGAACCTCGCCCCGCTCCTCGGGAGCCTGATGCGGACCTTCGACGGGCACGGGGCGGGCGGCGCCCGCCCCATCGCCCTCGCGCCGCTCACCGGGGGCGACCTCGACCTGCGCCTCTCCGCCGGCTCCGGCCGGATCGGCCCCGTCCTCCTCGACGATCTCGCCGCGAGCGTGCTGGTGCGCGGCCCGAGCGTCGAGGTCGCCCTCAACCGCGCGAGCCTGCAGGGCGGCGTCCTCAAGGGCCGCATCGCCCTGGCGGCGGCCGCCGCCGACCCGGCGGAGACCGAGGTGCGGGCCCAGGGCGCGTTCGAGCGGGTCGACCTCGGCGCCCTGCTGATCGACCTCGGCCAGTACCGCTGGGTGCTCGGCCCCTCGCAGGGGCATTTCGCGCTCGAGAGCAGCGGGCGGGACACCGCCGAGCTGGTCGCCCGCATCGGCGGCCGCGCCGGCCTCGCGATCGACGGGGGCGCCATCGCCGGCCTCGACCTCGCCGACGTGATCCATCGCAACGGCAGCGTCGCGCCGGGCGCGCTCGCACGGCGCAACGGGCGCACGCCCTTCGAGCGGGCCGCCGTCTCCCTGCGCTTCGCCGACGGGGTCGGCGAGATCGCGGAGGGCTTCCTCAAGGCTCCCGCCCTCAACGCCGGCCTGCGGGGCCGGCTCTCGCTGCCAGACCAGCGCTTCGAGGCGAGGGCCGAGCTCGCGCCCCGCGGCGCCGGGGGCGAGGGCGGGCGTCAGGGCCCGCTCTTCGAGATCGGCGGCCCCTGGGACGCGGTGGCGGTGCGGGTGGCGCCGCGCGAGGGCGACGGCCCGACGCGCGGCGGCGGCGTGCTCAGCCTGCAACCCCTGCGCCTCCCGACCGCCCTCGGCGTCCCCGCCGCCGCGCGGGCCTACGCACCCTGAGACGCTGCCTACCCGGTGATCGACGGGCTGCCGGACCGTTAATCCCCGCGGCGTCATCCGGATGTCGCCGCGCAGCCGCCCTCGATGGAGGCTTCCAACCCCCGCGCGATCCCTGGACGCCTCCTTCGAGGCCCCCTGGCGGGGGCACCTCAGGATGAGGTGGGGGATGGGAGAAACCGTTCCTCACTCCCACCCGCGACCTCATCCTGAGGTGCGGAGCGAAGCGCAGCATCGGAGGAGGGCTTCAGGGATCGCGCGGGCCCTGGAAGTCCCCACGCGGGCTCCTCTCGGGTGGGTTGGATGGGCGGCTCAAACCGGCCCCGCAGCGGGCGACCTGACCACCCATCAACGATTTTCAGCCGAAGGTTGCGGTTTTTGGCAACTTAGGATCGTCAATTTACCACTCGTTTACCATCCCATCCCACCCTCGGGTCCGTGGGTCCGCCCCCCCTGCCGGGCCCGCGGAGCCGATCCCGATGAGCGCGACGTCGAGCCATGCCTTTGCCCTGCGGGGCGCGTTGCCGGATGCCGCCGACCCGTTCGTGCCCGGCGCGGCGCGCCCCGAGCGGTTCGGCCTCGTCGGTCGCGACGACCTGGTCTGGCGGGTCCGCGTGGCGCTCACCGAGGGCGGGGCGCCGCTCGTCCTGTCCGGCCCGGCGGGCTGCGGCGCGGGGGCGATCGCCGCTGCGGCGGGCGAGGGCGCCCGGGTGCGCAAGCGGACCGTCACCGTGCGCTGCACGCCGGGCCTCACCTTCGAGCGGTTCGCCGAGGACTTGGCCGGGCGCCTCGGGGCCGCGGACCTGGCGGGCGCCGCCCTGGTCGTGGTGCGGGACATCGACCGCGTCGCCGAGCCGGGCTTCGGCCGGGCGGTGCGCATCCTCGCGGCGAGCGTGCCCGATATCGGCTGGCTGATGGTCGAGGCCGGCGCCGCGGCGGGCGACGGCGCGCGGATCATACCCGTTCCGCTCCTCGCCGACGACGAGATCCGGCGCGTCGTCGAGGGGGCCGCGGCCGATCGCGGCATCGGCCTCTCGAGGCTCGCGGGCCTGGCCGCCGTCACCCTCGTGCGCGGCCTGCCGGGCCTCGCCGCCGCGCTCGTCGCCGCCGCGGCCGGCGCGGCCTCCGCGGAGGGCGTCACGCTGCTCGGCCTCGCGCAGCTCCGGGCGGCCGCCCGGACCCTGGCCGGACCGGGCGGCGAGGCCCCCGTCCCGGCCCTGCGGCTCGCGGCGGCGCGCGCGCCCCGCAGCCCGGACGGGACCTTCACGCGCGCGAGCCTCGCGCTGGAGCTGGAGCGGGCCGGCGGACGCCCCCTCGGCTTCCTGCGCCGGGCCGTGGACCCCGAGAGCGATGCGGCCCTGGTCCCCGAGGGCCGCGGCCGCCTGCGCTTCCGCGACGACGCCCTGGCGGCGCGCCTGCTCCTCGGGCAGTTCGGCTGGTCCCACCACGGCGGCGAGGGCTGAGCCAACGGTCCTTGCTTGGCGCGCCCTACGATCGCTCCGGGTGCCCCAGCGGCTCCGGCGCCGAGGCCCGCGCGGCCGCGGCCCGGGGCGCGAAGCTGCGCCGCAGCGAGTCCACGAAGGCCGCGGCCGGGCGTTCCCAGTCGTGGCGGGCGGCGTGCGCGCGGGCGCGGGCCGCGTCGAAGGGCAGGCGGCCGGCGAGCGCCGCGCCCATCAGCCCGGCCAGGCGCTCGGCCGCGTCCGGCGCATCGGGATCGAAGTAGGCCGCGGAATCGCCGCCGGCCTCGGGAATCGCGGTCGCCGAGGAGGCGATCACCGGCGTCCCGCAGGCGAGGCTCTCCAGCACCGGGATGCCCCAGCCCTCGCCGCGGCTCGGAAAGACCAGGGCGGCGGCGTGCGCGTAGAGGTCGGCGAGGCCCCGGTCGTCGATGCCGGCGACGTGGATCACGTCCGGGGCGGCGGCGAGGCGCGCCAGCACCTCGGGGCGCTCGCCGTCGGGCTTGCCCACCACCACGAGGCGGGCGGAGCCGGCGGGGAGCCGGCCGAAGGCGTCGAGGGTCAGCCCCAGGTTCTTGCGCGGCTCCAGGCGCCCGACCATCAGCAGGTAGGGGCCGGCCTCGGCAAGCGGGCCGGGCCGCGGGCCGGAGACGCGGGGCGGCGCCACCCCGTTGCGCACCTCGGCGATCCGGGCGGGATCGACCCCGTAGAGCGCCGCGATGGCGTCGCGGCTGTAGCGCGAGACCGTCATGACGAGGCGCGCCCGCCGCGCGGAGAGCCGGGTCAGCAGCCGGTTGCGCCAGCGCATGCGCCAGGGAAAGAACTCGGGATGGGTCTCGAACAGCACGTCGTGCACCACCACCGCCTGGCGGCTGCCGGGCAGGAGCGGCGGCGCGATGTACTGCGTCACCAGCACGTCGAGGCGGTCGCGGTGGGCGAGCCAGGACCAGGCCAGCAGGATGCGCAGCGCCGCCGGGAGCCGCGGCAGGCGCCGGTGCTCCACGTTCGGGCCGGCGATCAGCCTGGCGGCGCGCTCGGGGTCGTCCGAGTAGACGAGGTAGGTGGCCTCCGGCTGCCGGGCGGCGGCGCGGGAGACCACGTTGATGATCCAGGTGCGGCTGCCCTGGGGCTTGCCGGTGAGGACGTGGGCGTCGATGCCGATGCGCAGGCCCCCGCGGGCCCGCGGGGGCGCGGCACCGCGCCGTTCGGGGAGAGCGGATCCGGACATGGTCAGGGGCTCCTGTAGGCGCCGAAGGCCGGCGCATCGCCGGGGGCGTAGGGCGCCCCCGCGAGGTCTCTGGTCGCACCGAGGGGGATGCCGGCCCGCGACGGCGCGCGGGTGAGGCGCAGGCCCTCCGCGAAGGGCTTTCGCGCGTCCGCGAAGGCGGGGGTCTCGAGGAGGTCGGGCGCGGCGCCCCCCAGCGCGAGACCGCCGGGCTCCTTCAGGCGGCGCGTGCCCCAGACGTAGAGGTCGCCGGGGCCGGTGCGGGCCAGCATGTTGGGCCCGATGCGGTTGCCTTTGTCGGTGGTGGTCGCCTCGACCACGAGCGCCGCGACGCCCGGCCGCGTCGCCACGGCGATGTTGTTCAGCACCCGGTTGTCGACGGTGCGGCCCACCCGCTTCGTGAAGTCGCTCGCGAGCACCAGCTCGCCCTTGTAGGCGTGCCGCCCCCCGGAATCGCGCATGTTGCCGACGAGGGTGTTGTTCGCCACCAGATTGCGCCCGGCGTCGAACAGGTTGATGCCGGCCCCGTCGTTGTCGGCCGCGACGTTGAAGGCGACGACGTTGTCGTCGCACCACTGGTCGACCTGGATGCCGTTGCCGTCCTGCCCGGTGGTCTCGCGCTGTCCGGTGACGATGTTGTAGCGGATGGTGTTGCGGTCCCCCGCATCCTGGTCCGCGTCGCGGGCGAACAGGTGGATGCCCGAGGTGCCCGACATCAGCGTGCCGTTGTCGCTGACCCGGTTGCCCTCCACCACGTAGCCCGATCCGTTGATCTCCATGCCGTGGATGCCGTTGCCCGACACCGTGTTGTCGAGGATCAGGGTCGGCTCCTCCGGGGGCGCGTTGACGACGTCGACCGCGACCCCGTGGGTGCGGTTGCGCTCCAGCCGGTTGCCGGCGAGGCGGTGGCCCGCCCCCGCGCCGTCGCCGATCCAGATGCCGAGGCCGGACTCGATCACCGCCGAGCCCTCGACGGTGACGTGGCGGCTGCCCCGCCGGATGATGAAGCCGGAATGCTCCGCCCCGCGCACCGTGAGGCCCCGCACGGCCACGTGGGCCGCCCCCTCGAACACCACCGAGTTGGCGAGCACCGGCTCCGTGCCGGGCACCGCAGAGACCCGGACGGGGGCCTCGGCGCTGCCCTTCGCGCCGATGACGACCGGGCCGGCGTAGCGGCCGCCCTTGACCAGCACCTCGCTGCCCGGCGCGAGCCCCGCGAAGGCGACGGCCGACAGGTCGGCGACGGTCTCGTAGCCCGGGAGGCTCGACCCGGCGGGATCGACCAGGATGCGGCGCTGCGCCGTCGAGGGCTGGCAGCCGGCGACCGTGAACAGGGGGGCGAGGAGGAGCGGGACGAGGAGAACGGCGAGGCCGCGGCGACGGCACGTGAGCGGTTGGGAACGCATCCTGGTACGGGGATCTCCGGTTTCATCGGGCGGTCGCGAAGGCGCGGGCGATGGCGAGGCGCTTGCGGCGCTGGAACAGGCGCCGCCACAGGCTCCGGCCCACGCTGGGGCTGACGAGCGTCACGGCGCGGGCCGCAGCGATCCATCCGGGCAGCGCCATCACGGGCATGGCGAGGTCGGCGAGGCGGTGGCGCCCGGCCGGCCGGAACGGCGCGGGCCCGACGAGGCCGAGCCGGGCGAGGTCGGGGGCGAGGTCCGGCCGCTTGCGGTACCAGGTCACCAGCGCCGCCCCCTCGCGCTCGGCGATGCGCAGGTAGGCGTTCTCGTCGAGGAGGTGGTGGTGGAAGCCCAGCGCCTCGGGCTCGTAGAACAGGCGCATGCCGGCCCGCGCCAGGCGCTCGCCGAGCTCGATGTCCTCGTGCCAGGTCAACCGCTCGTCGAAGCCGCCGGCGGCGCGCAGGAAGTCGGCGTCGATGCTGACGTTGCAGGTCAGGAAGGCGTCCCAGCCGACCTCGCTGCGGCCCTCCAGGGCATCGTAGGAGGCGTCGTGGTGCAGCGCCGAGAAAGGCGAGAAGGGCAGCGCTGGATCGATCGTCATCCGGCCGAGGATCGCGGTCTCGGGGCCGCCCCCGCGGGCGGCGTGGGCCGCGATGTGGTGCTCCACGAGGCGCACGCTCGGGATGGTGTCGTCGTTGACGATGAGGAGGCGCCGCCCGCGGGCCGCCGCGATCGCCCGGTTGCGCGCGGCGTTGGCGCCCGCGTTCCGCTGGTGGAGGTTCACCACCGGCCGGCGCCCGCGGGCCATGGCGCGGGCGAGCGTCGCCTGCGTCGCGTCGCGGGAGCCGTCGTCGCAGACGACGATCTCGAAGCGGGCGTCGGTCTCCTGGCGGTCGAAGGCCGCGAGCGTCAGGCCGAGGGTCTCGGCGCGCTCGTAGGTCGGGATGATGACGGAAAGGTCGAAGGAAGGCTCGGTCATGGCTCGGCTCACGGGGTCGAGACGGTGGGGTGGAGGAAGCGGGGCCGCAGCAGCACGAGGCAGGCGACGGCGCCGGCGAGGCCCGCCGGCAGGGCGAGGAGCGGCGGCGAGGTCGCCACCGCCAGCGCCATCACGAGGTTCGGGGCGAGCACCATCGGCAGGTCCGCGGCCGCGAGGGGGCTGCCGACCGCCCGCCAGAACACCGCCGCGACGACCGCGAGCATGGCGAGTTCGGCCCCGAGGGCCGCGAGGGCCGCGCCCGAGACCGGGGTGAGCGGCACGAGGACGAGGCAGAGGACGAGGTTCGCCCCGCAGCCGAGCAGGCTGAACGGGATCGCGAAGCCCGTGCGGCGCAGGGCGACGAGGCCGGCGAACAGGATCGTGGCCGCGAGCATCCCGAGGCTCATGATCGCGGCGAGCCGCAGCACCGGCACGCTCGCCGCGTAGTCCGGCCCGTAGAGCAGGCCCACCACGGGGCCGGCGAGCGGCCAGGCCGCGATGGCGGCGGGGCCGGCGGTGGCGAGGGCGAGGCTCATGGCGAGCCGGACCTGGTCGCGCAGGCGGTCGTGCCCGAGGGTGGCGGCGCGGCCGAACACGGGTATCAGAGGGCCCGTCACCGTGATGACCACGGCCACGCCGAGCTCGAAGAAGCGGTAGCCCGCCGTGAACAGCCCGGCCTCGACGGCGCCCGCCGCGAGCGCCACCAGCATCAGGCCGATGCGGGCGTTGAGGCTGCCCAGCGCGTTCGAGACCCCGACCGCGAAGGCGCGGCGCAGGTAGCGCAGGCCCCGCAGCGGGCGCGCGATGCGCAGGCGCAGGAGCCGCGTCGCGAGGACGAGGCCGACGGCCCCGTAGGCGAGGCCTCCGCCCACCGCCACGAGGGGCAGCGCCCATTCGGGGGCGTCGGCCAGGAGGGCGAGGGCGGTGCCGACGACGAGGATCGCGGCATTGGCGAGGGACGGATAGGCCGACCAGCCGGGGCGGCCGCAGACCTGGAACAGCGGATCGAGGAAGCGGGCCGCGAGGGTCGGCATGAAGACGGCCGCCAGCGCCAGCGCCGGGCGGGTCGGCGCGGGCAGCCAGGGCAGCGCCAGGAGGAGGGCGAGGCCCACTGCCGCCCCGAGGATCAGCCGGGCGGACAGCATGGCGGCGACCTCGCCGGGCCGCGCGCTCACCCGGCAGCCGCCGAGGCGGGCGCCGAAGGTCAGGGTGGTGCCGAAATCGGCCGCCGTGACCGCCACCGCCATCACCGCGAGGGCCACGCCGTAATGGCCGAGCGCCTCGGGGCCTGCGAACTTCGCGACCATCACGAAGGCGGCGAAACCTGCCAACAGGTAGATCGCGCGGCCCGCCGCCTGCCCGGCGAGGTTGATGCCGTAGCGGGCACCCGAGCGGCGGGGGGCGGACGGGGTGGCGTGCTTACCGTCTTCGTTCACCACGGTACGTATCATTCGGTGATATCTCTACTCGCGATACAACCTATGGATGCAATGTAGCATGGCGCGGCTGGCGTGCAGCCCCAAAATCGCTTTATGGTTGAGCTTATACGTACTGTACAACTTATAGGCAGGCGATGGTCCGCGAGACACCGATCCCCCTCGTTCCCCTCCCGGCATCCGGCGAACCGATCAGCTGGGCCGAGACGCGCGCCGCCCTGGCGGCGGACCGGGCGCACTGGCGGCGGCGCGGCGGCCGGGCGCGCCTGCATCGCGGCTACTTCGCGATCTGGTTGCACAGGGTCTCGCGCTACCTGCACGAGCGCGGCCGGGGCCGCACCGCCCGGCTCGCCTGGCTCGCCAACACCTGGCTGACGGGGGCGGACCTGCCCCCGCTGAGCCGCATCGGCGGGGGGCTTTTCCTGCCCTACCCCTCCGGCACGCTCATCGCCGGCACGGTCGGCTGCGACGCGGTGTTCGGCGTGCAGGCCTCGATCGGCGGCCTCTGCCGCGGCCCGGACACCGACATCGGCGCCGGACCCGGCCTGCCGCGCCTCGGGGACGGCGTCGTGCTGGAGCCCGCGGCGCTGGTGCTCGGGGCGGTCGCGGTGGGCGACGGGGCGCGGATCGGCCCGCGCTGCATCGTGGTCGGGGACGTGCCGGCCGGCGCGTCGGTGGCGCCGCAGCCCTGGCGCGTGCTGCCCGGCCGGGGGCAGGCCGCATGAGCCAGCCCGTCGACGACCTCAGCCGCGATCATCATACGCGGGGGGGCTCGGTCCGGCGCCTCGTCGCGGCCGACCTCGCGCGCACCCTCGGGCAGATGCACGGGGACGCGCCCCTGTCCGGCGCGCGGCGCCTGATGCACCTCGCCCTGCCGGCGATGCAGTGCGCGATCCTGCACCGGGTGGCGCACGCCCTCCACCTGCGCGGCCAACGGGGGGCGGCGTCCCTCGTCGCCCGGCTCTCCACGGTCCTGACCGGCTCGGTGATCCACCCGGGCTCGCGGATCGGGCCCGGCCTGATGGTGCCGCACCCGGCGCGGGTCGCCTTCTGCGGGACGGCGGGGCGGGACCTCGTCCTGTTCCCCGCCTCCTACGTCGGGCCGGCGGAGCCGGTCCTGCCCGGCCAGGGCTTCCCGGCGGACGCGCCGCGCCTCGGGGACGCGGTGGTGGTCGGCGCCCACGCGGCGGTGCAGGGCGCCGTGACGGTGGGCGACGGGGCCATGGTCGGCATCGGGGTGGCGACCCGCCGGGACGTGCCCGAGGGCGTCGTCACCCTGCGGGCCCCGAAGCCCCGCACCGGGCGCGGGCCGTGAGCGCGGGATCAGCGCGTGCGCGTCACGAGAGCCATCACCCAGGGGTTGAAGCCGGTGGCGAGCAGGCTCCGGGGCAGATGGTCCACGTAGGCGCGCGCCAGCCCGCGGGCCGGGGCGGGGGCCCGCGAGAAGTCGAGGAAGCCGGTCACCCGGCGTCCCTCGAGGGCGTAGGGCAACCCGTCGAGATAGCGATGAACGTCCGCGTAGGACCACAGGAAGTTGTCGCCCCAGGGGCGGTGCACGGTCATGCCGAGGCGGGTGGCCAGCGCCCGCTCCCAGCCCGCCGCGCGGCTGTCGGGGCCGTGGGCGACGTCCACCGGGAAGGCGCGGTTCGGGCCGCCGATCAGCATGCGGCCGCCGGGGGCGAGCACCCGGTAGATCTCGCGCAGCCACTGGCGGCGCACCGCGTGCCAGTCCGGGCGGCGGTCGGCGTGGCCGTCCGTGGTGCCGACGTGCTCGATCGCCCCGAAGGTGAAGGCGAAGTCGATGGCGCCGTCCACGAAGGGCAGCTCGAAGGCGTCGGGGTCCACCAGGAAGAAGCGGTCACGGCGCCGGCCGGCGGCCGTCCAGCGGGGCGTCAGCCCGGGCAGGTCGATGCCGTAGCTCTCGTAGCCCTCGGCCTCGAGCGCCACCGCCATGCCGCCCATGCCGCAGCCGACGTCGAGGAGGGTGCGGGCCGGGGCCTCCCGGATCATCGGCAGCAGGAAGGCCCGGGCCTTGGCGGCCTGGAAGCCGTCCTGGGCCGCGGCGTAGTCCTCGGTGGTCACGTCGGCGCGCATCGGCTGCCCGCGCGCGGCCTCGGGCGGCACGAGGCCGCTATAGCCCCCGAGGGTCATGGTCATCGGCTTCATCAGCATGGTTCGGTCTCCTGTGAGGTGGGTGAGGAAGGCTCAGGGGGCCGCGGCGGCCTGCGCCGCGCCCTGCCAGCGGCGCTCGGGCCGCAGCTCGGCGCGCAGCACGCGCTCGTAGGCGTCGAAGATGCCCGACCACTGGAAGTCGCGGGCGTGGCGGGCCCGGGAGGCGGCCGACATGGCGTCGAGCCGCGCCTCGGTGGCGCGCGCGAGGCCAACGATGCCGTGCCGCAGCTCCGACTCGTCGCCGAAGTAGACGGCCTCCGGCCCCGCCACCCAGCGGTTGAACGGGTTGTCGTGGGCGAGCACCGGCGAGCCGGCGCCCAGGGCCTCGACGAGCGACGGGTTGGTGCCCCCCACCGTGTGGCCGTGGATGTGGAAGCGGGCGTGGCGGCGGAGCGCGGCCAGCACCGCGGCGTCGTAGATCGCACCCGCGAACAGGATCTCGGGGCCCGCCGCCGCCCGCACCGCCCGGTGGTAGGGGTCGTCGTCGCGCAGGCTGCCCAGCACCACGAGGGGCAGGCCCGGCCGCACGTCGCTCCAGGCGCGCACGATCTGGAGGACGCAGTTCTCCGGCACCACCCGGGCGATGGTCAGGCCGTAGCGGCGCGGCTCCACGGAGAAGCGCCGCAGGGGCGCGACCGGCGCCTCGGCCACGGGGTCGGCCCCGTAGGCGATGGTGGCGATGCGGCCCGCCCGCCGGCCGAGGTGACGGGCGATCTCCGGGTGGTCGGCGACGAGGTGCGTCGAGAACAGGCAGCCGAACTGCTCGTTCAGCCAGAACCAGGCCTTGGCGGGGCGCGACCAGCGGTCCCGCCGCCACTCGATGCCGTCCATGTTCATCACGCTGCGGCGCCCCGCGAGGCGGTAGAGCAGCGAGAAGGCCGCCGTGTTGTAGCCGAGCACCAGGGGCAGGGGGCTCCGGAACAGGGCGTGCAGGGTGCTCTTGAGATCGAACACGATGGTCGAGAGCGCGCCGTCGCCGCGCGCCCGGACCGGAATCAGGTTGATGCCGCGCCAGACCACGGGGGGCGTCGGCTCGGAGACCTGGCAGTAGACGTCGACCCGCCAGCCGCGGGCGACGAGGGCGAGGGCGAGGCGCTCGGCGAGCGTCTCGAAGCCGCCGTAGCGGGCCGGGATCCCGCGGGTGCCGAGGATCGCCACCGCGGGCGCGTCCCGGCGCGGGCCCACCACCGGATCATGAAGAGAGGAGAGAGCGGGATGATCACCGTCGAGGAGCGGCTGTTCCGGGAGATGGGAGCCGGAGGCTATTCGCGCTGCGACCACCGGATGGAGTACATCGTGCGCGTCAACGCGCTGCTCCGGCCCGACATGCGGGTGCTCGAGTTCGGGGCGGGGCGGGGCAAGTGGGCCGAGGACCCGGTGCCATTGCGGCGCAGCCTCGGCGACTTCCGGGGCCGCTGCGCGCGGGTGGTGGCCTGCGACGTCGACGAGGCGGTGCTCGGGAACGAGACCGCCGACGAGGTCAGGCTGATCGGCCACGACGGGCTGCTGCCCTTCCCGGACGGGAGCTTCGACCTGATCTCCGCCTTCTCGGTCCTCGAGCACATCGAGAGCCCGGAGCGGACCGCGGCCGAGCTCGGCCGCATCCTGGCGCCGGGGGGCTGGCTCTGCGCCTGGACGCCCAACCGCTGGGGCTACGTCGGCATCGGGGCCCGCCTCGTCCCCAAGCGCCTGCACGCGCAGGTGCTGCGGCTCGTGGAGCCGCGGCGGGTCGAGATCGACTCGTTCGTGCCGCTCTACACGATGAACACGGAGGCGACGCGGAAGCGGCTTTTCCCAACAGACCGCTTCGAGCACTTCACCTACGCGTTCGACGGACAGCCGTTCTACCATGGCGAGAACATCCTCCTGGGGAAGTTCTGGGAGGTGCTGTTCCGGCTCACCCCGCGGCCGCTGAAGGGCTTCCACATGGTCTTCATCCGGAAGCGCTGAGGCGGGCTCGCGCGGCGAGCCCTCGCAGGTGGCCGGCGAAGCGGCGCATGTCCCGGGCCTTCGCGCTGAGGTCCGGGCGCCGCCGCAGGGGGCCGAGGGCCCCGTAGGCCAGCGCCCGGAGCTGGAAGCCGAGCCACATCGGCGCGAAGAAGAGGGCCGGCGCCGAGAGGCGCCGGTGGTCGTTGCGGAGCCGGTAGACGCCCGCGAGCCCGTCGAGCCAGCGGGGTGAGGCCTGCCCGGCCGAGCCGCCCTGCAGGTGGACCACGGCGGGCCCCGGCAGGTAGTCGACCCGCCAGCCCGCATCCCGCATCCGGCAGCCCCAGTCGACATCCTCGCCGTACAGGAACAGGGCGCTCGCCAGGCCGCCGATGCTCTCCACCGCCGAGCGGCGCACCATCAGGCAGGCGCCGCAGAGCCAGTCGACAGCCAGGGGCGCGGACGCGCGGGCCTCCTCGCCGGACAGGTAGACGCCGCGCAGGCCGAGGCGCCCGGACAGGCCGAGCGCGTGGACGAGGACCGAGAGCGGGCGCGGCTCGTAGCCGGCATCGCCCACCTGATGGCGCCCGTCCCCGAAGGTGAGGCGTGGCGCCACCGCGCCGACCTCCGGATGGGCGTCGAGGTGGCGGGCGAGCGCCGTGACGGCCTCCGGGTCGCGCAGGAAGGCGTCCGGGTTGAGCAGGAGCAGGTAGCTGCCGCCGGCCCGCGCCGAGGCCAGGGCGTTGCCGCCCGCGAAGCCGTGGTTGTCGCGCTCACGCAGCAGCCGCACGCCCGGCCAGTTCCGGGCGAGGCGCTCCGGCGTGCCGTCGCTCGAGGCGTTGTCGACGACGATCACCTCGTGCGCGCGGTCGAGGCGGCTCTCGGCCAGCAGCGTCAGGCAGGTGTCGATGTCGGGACCCGAATTGTAGGTCACGATGAGCACGCTGAGGGCCGGCGGCGTCGGGGATGCGGTCATCGGAATCATCGGCCGGCGCGAAGGCGGGGGCGTGGCACCGCGCGATCCTCCAGCCGGTGCGCCGCACGGCCGCGGTCACCCGCGCCGTCGCGGGTCGCCGGGTCGGATGCGGAGATGGGACGGCCTTGCGCGAAGGAGGCCGCAGCGATCAGGCCCATCAGGGTGTAGATCAGCTCGGCGATGCCGAGGTTGAGGCGGAAGCCCGGATCGACGAGGCCGTGCAGCAGGTGGGCGAGGAGGCCGATGCCGCCCGCCGCCGCCACTGCCGCGAGCGGATCGCCGACGGGGGCGCGCCAAGCGCAGGCGAGCCCGCGCAGGATCGCGAGGCCGAAGACCGCCGCGAAGGCCGCGTAACCGACGATCCCGACCTCGGTCAGCACCAGGAGGTGGAGGTTGTGCACGACGTGGTTCGAGCGCTCGAACAGGCCGATCGTGCGCGAGGCCCCCGTGGTGTCGAGGGTCGCGAACATGTTGCCGAAGTTGTTGAGGCCGACCCCGAAGACCGGGAACTGCCGGAAGAGGGCGAGGGCCGCGGCGTTCAGGGGGCCGCGCTGCGAGGCCGAGCCGCCGTCGTCGGCGAAGATCCGCTCCCAGATGGTCGGCCCGACGAACACCGCCGCGATGCCGCCGGCCACGATCAGCAGGGCCATGACCCGGAGGCTCGCCCGACTGGTGAGCCGGTCGCGGTAGACCAGGACGGCGACGAGGAGGGCCGAGAGCGGGAAGGTGCCCCAGGCGGCGCGCGACAGGGTGAGCACGACGCCCGCGAGTGCCGCCAGCGCGCCGGCCGCACCCACGAGGCGCAGGAGGCGCGGACCGCGCGACAGGGCCAGCGCGAGGGCCAGCGGCCAGACGATCTCGTAGTAGTAGCCCAGGATGTTCGGGTGGACCTTGAGGCCGGCGGCGCGCTTGCGGGTCGAGAAGTCGATGGATTCCTCAACGATGCTCTCCTCGCCGAGCACCCCGAGCCCGAGCTCCGAGCCGGTGCCGACCTGCAGCACCGCCACGGCGGTCTGGACGAGGCAGAGGGCGCAGATCGCGAGCGCCAGGAAGCGGACGTCGCCGGGGCCGAGGTTCGAGACCGCGACGAACAGGATCAGGAGATTGAGGAAGCGCAGCTCGTCGAACCACAGGTAGGTGGTGTCCCCCGCGTTCACGACGGACAGCACCCCGGCGCCGAGGAACGCCAGTTGCGCGAGGACGAGCGGCGGATCGAGCCGGACCGGGCCGGGCGCGCCCTCGGTGAGGCCCGTGAGGCGGATCGCCAGGAGCCCGAGGCTCGCCAGGATCGGCAGGCTGACCGTGAGGCCCGCCCCGCCGCCGACGCTCGGCAGGTACTGGCCGACCGCCTCGTAGTGCTGCAGGAAGCTGACATCGAGCTTGACCGTGAGCCCCACCGCCAGCCCGACGAGGAGGAACGGGACGAGGCGGTGGCGCTGCCCGACGACGAGCGCGCCGAGGAGCGCGACGGCCGCGGCGAGGCCGACGACCGCGAACTTCAGCGGCGCGGCCGCGAGCGCCACCGCGAGGCCCGCCGCCGCCGCACCGATGGCGACGGGCGGCAGGGTGCGCAGGAGGCTCACGCCGCGCATCGGCTCAGCCCAGCCACCGGTAGATCCACCGCGGGATCGGCCGGCGGCAGCGGTTGAGCACGACGCCCAGCACCTCGCCGCCCGCGGCCTCGAGGTCCGAGACCGCGCGCTCGGCGACCACCCGGCGGGTGCGCTCGGCCCCGACGACCACGATGAAGCCGTCGAGGACGGGCGCGAGGGCTGCGGTGTCGCCGATCTGGCTCACCGGCGGGCAATCGAGGATGGCGAGGTCGTAGCGGGCGTCCACGAGGCCGAGGAAATCGACGACGCGCAGGTCGTCGAGGCCGACCCGGCGGATCGCCTCGGAGCGGCCGGCGGGGACGATCGCCAGGTTGTCGGCCACGGCGTGCACCCCCTTCATCGGGGCGACGTCGCCGGCGACGATGTCGGCGAAGCCCGCCTGCCCGACGAGGCCGTGCTCGGCGGCGAGGCGGGGGGCCTGCCAGTTCGCCTCGATCAGCACGGTCGCGTAGCCGCGCCGCGCATAGGTGCGGGCGAGCTGGCCGCTGAGGGTGGTGACGCCCTCGCCCGCCTGCACGGCAGTGACGCCGACGCGTCGGACGGGTGGCCCCGGGCGCCGGTCGAGGCCGACGACGACGGGGTCGAGGGCGGCCGGCTCGATGAGGGCGGCGGGCTTCACGCGGCCCTCCTGAGGTCGGGCGCCGCCTCGCGCAGCGGAACCGCGGCGAGGACGGGCACCCGCAGGGAGCGGACGACGTCGCGGCTCGTCCGGTAGGTCTGCGCCAGGGCCTCGGCGAGGGCCGCGTAGGCGAGGCCCGCCACGAGGCCGAGGGCCGCCGCGAGGCCGAGGATCAGCAGTCGGTTCGGGCCGCTCGGCAGCTGCGGCGGCACCGCGCGGGCGACGAGGGCCGAGGAGGTCACCGCCTGCGAATCGAGGCCGCTGCCGGTCTTCAGCTCGTCGATGCGGCGCTGGGTCTGCGTGATCTCGTCGGTCAGGAGCCGCTTCTGCTGGGAGAGCCGCTCGTAGGCCAAGGCCGCGTCGCTCTGGCCGATGGCGGCCCTGCGCCGGGCCGTCTCGATGCCGGTGATGGCCGCGATCTTCTCGTCGAGCACGGCGAGGCGGGCCGTGTCGGCCGCCACCAGCGCCCGGTACTTCTGGCGCGTCAGCTCCGCGATGTCGCGGTCGAGGCTCGCGAATTCGGGGGCGGCCGGCTTGAAGCGGGTGGCGAGCTCCGCCCGGCGGGCGCGCAGCTCCGCCCAGCGCTGGTCGAGGACCGTCACGGTGGTGTCGGCGTCCGGCGGGGTCGGCTGCCAGACGCCCTCGCCCGAGGCGCGGGTGCGCTTCAGGCGCGTCTCGACGCCCTCCCGCTCGATCTGGGCGGCGGATTTCTGGCGGGCGAGTTCCGAGAGGGTGCCGAGGTCGTTCTGCTGCTCGATCGCGAAGCTCGCGGTGTTGGCGCCCTTGAGGTAGGTGGCGAGCTCGGCGTCGATCCCGGCGAGGTCGGCGCGCGCCCGCTCCAGCTTGCCCGCGTAGAAGACGGCCGGGGTCTCGTCGGCGTAGACCTCGACGTGGCGTCGCTTGTAGGCGTCGAGCAGCCGGTTCAGGGCCTCGGCCGCGAAGGTCGGGTCGGACCAGCTGAAGGCCGTCACGATGACGTCGGTCTCCTTCACGAACACCACCTTGAAGGCGACCCGGTAGGCCTCGAACAGCTTCTCGTCGGGGGTAAGGTGGCGCATCAGGCCGAGGGCCTCGAAGGGCATCCGCGCCGTCTCGACGAGCCAGGTCTTCACCGCCTTGAGGCCCCGGACCGCCTGGCGGCCCTGGTAGACGAGCCAGGCGCCCCACTCGGCCGGAGGCGGCCCGAGGTCGCCCATCGGGGTGATCGCCTTCAGCGCCTCGAACTCGCCGCGCACGATGCTGGGGTCGCGCAGGATCTCGACCTCGTTGTTCACGTTCTGGGCGCGCTCGGCGAACATGAAGCTCTGGTTGCCGTCGCGGGTGAGCGGGGCGGCCGCCTTCTCGCGCCCGAGGCGGATGATCAGCTTGGCCTCCGCCGTCCACTCGGTGGGCGTGAGGGCGAGGTAGATCCCGGCGGAGACGAGGGCGGCGGCGAGGATCAGCGCGAGGGCGCGCCCGTGCCGGAACAGGGCGGCGATCACGTCGCGCAGGTCCGGCCCCGCCGGGACCGCCCCCGCAGGGGTCCGGCTCGGCGTCCGGCTCGGCGTCTCGGGCGCCGTCACAGGGTGGCCCTCGAGGAGCCGGTGCCGGAGGCCGGCCCGGTGATGTAGTTGATCCCGAAGCCCGTGCCGTTGAACAGCAGGATCTGGCGCACCACGAGGTCGATGGCGCGGGCCGTGCGGGCGAGGCCCGAGGGCGGCACGTAGACCGTGGCGTTCGGCGGCACCACGATGCTGTCGGCGAGGCCCGGACGGCCGATATCGACCACCTGCACGCCCGGCCCGCCCGCGTCGAAGCGGATGATGCGGACCTGCTCGCCCGCCGCGGTCGGCAGCGTGCCGCCCGCGCTGCCGAGCACCTGCGCGAGGGTGCGGGCCCCCGTGAGGGTGACGGGGCCCGGCACCTTGACCTCGCCGAACACCATGGTGTTCGAGGGCACGAGGCTTGCGAGGCGCACGCTCGTGGCGACGCTCGCGAGGCTGTGCCGGTAGGCGCCGTTGAGGGCGCCCTGCACCTCGTGGACGGTGCGGCCCGCCGCCTGCACTGGGGGCGCCATCGGCAGGTTGATCTTGCCGTCCGGCTCGATCGCCAGGACCTTCACCCGGCCGAGATCGGCCCGGGTCGTCGCCTCGCGGAAATCGTCGGTGGGCGTGCGGAACTTGCGCAGCATCACCGTCACGACGGGGCTGATCAGCACGTCGTCGTAGGTCTGGCGGATCTGCGCCGCCGCCTGCTCGGGCGAGAGCCCGGCGACGCGGATGCCGTTCTTGCCCGGCAGCGAGATCCGCCCGTCCGGCCGCACGATGACCGACCGGTTGTATTCGGGGTGGGTGCGGAAATCGACGTCGAACTCGTCGTAGGGGGCGAGCCGGTAGGCGGGCTGCACGGCCCGGCTGTCGATCAGGAAGGAGACCTCCAGGCTGTCGCCGACGTTGAGCCGGTAATTGGCGAGGCCGAGGCGCATGGTGCGGCCGACCTCGTCCTCGGCGGCCGCCAGCACCGCCGGCGGGATCGTCTCGGCGATGGAGCCGGTGGCGGTCACGTCGCGCTTCACGGGGACGCGCGCCTGCGAGGTCATACAACCTGAGAGTGCGTAACTGCAGGCCAGTGCGAGAATCAGCCGATACAACCCGGGTCCGCGCAATGCCGCGGCTCGCGGCGGGGCCGCGCCGCGGGCCGGGCACGGGCCCTGGACCGCCTGCGCGTCACCATTCCGACCGAGGGCAAAGCAAACTGACATCATGGGCCTTCAGCCGCGACACACGCCCGACGGCGCCCCCACAAACAACCTGAGAGCGCATCAATGCGCCCCGTACAATCTGCAAACGACGTTAACAAAATTTGAAGCGCCGGAGAGTTTCGCCCAGAGGTTGCATGGTTGGGCAAACTGCGTAGGCGATAGGCCCGGCCGCGAAGCTGCGGTCTGCCCTGCAGGCTCAGGCCGCTTCCCAGAGGTAGAATACGCAACTGCGATGGAACGGGTGCGGCTTGGGAACGGAACCGGCGCAGTGGAAGGTTTGCGGCCAAGGTTGATCGCGCCGGAGTTTGAGATTCCTTCCACCCGGCCGCCGGCTCAGCGAAGTCTTCTAAAACACCCTCCCGATCGAACGTGGCGCCTGGAAAACCCGACACGCCGCGTCGACTGACCTAGAACTTCGGAACGGAATGGGTTTCGGTGGCAGAAATCTCGACCGTGTGTCAGTTCACTTTCGGTTCCTGTCCGAAATCTTATTCGAAAATGAAGGATTATTTACTTATTAACGTATGCATTTTCTTATATCGGCGTTTGCGATCCGATTAATTTCCGATTAATTCAACCCGTGTTGCGGAGACGCAGCGAAAGATATCAATCAGAAAATTCAATTCTACAGTCAAGGGAACCAGCATCATGCGTATTCGTACCCTCTTTGCTGTCGGCGTCGCCTCGCTCGTCCTGTCGTCGGCCGCCCTCGCGGCCAACACGGCGACGATCGTCCAGGCCGGGCGCAACAACGGCGCCGTAACTCTGCAGGCCGGCCGCACCAATACCGCCACGACCGTTCAGCGCGGACGCAACAACAACGCCCTGATCGGCCAGATCGGCCGCAACAACGACGGCGCGATCGGCCAGGTCGGCCGCAACAACAGCGCCTTCGTCGGCCAGTTTATGCCGTGATCACGACGGTGCGCCCGGAGAAGCGGGCGCACCGATCTTTCTGGAGTTGCGTTGCGGAGGGATCGCGTCATGAAGCGCCTCATCATTTTCGGACCACTCGTGGCGGCAAGCCTCGCCACGCCGGCGCTGTCGGCCGGCATCAACGTCGTGCAGACCCGGAGGGCCAACGTCTACGGCACCGTCCAGGCCGGCCCACAGGTCCAGCCGACCACCCTCTCGCAGACCGGCCGCGCGAACGTGGCCGGCATCGTGCAGGCCGGCGGCGGCGCGAAGTCGGCGAGCGTGACGCAGACCGGCCCGAGCAACCAGGCCTTCGTGGGCCAGTTCAACGGCCCGGGCAGAAGCATCACCCGCCCGCGCCTGCCCTGATCGGCAGCGTCGCGTCAGGGGATCTGCAGGCGCCAGTCTGTCCGGCGCCCGGCATCCTCTCGCGCAGCCTCGGATGGGCGCACCCTCGCGCGGTCCCCGGCCTCGCGGGGGCGGCGCCGGCTCAGGGCATCCCGGCGCAGCGGCGGCTGCCGCTCGCTGCGCAGCTTCTGCGCAGTCGGATCGAAGGTGGCGGCTGGTCGCCCCTGGCGGGCGGTCTCGTAGCAGAGACGCTGCGCCGTCGGGTCGGCGATCAGCGAGCAGCTGGCGATCTCGTTCGTACCGGGCGCCTGGGCTGAGGCCCCCCACGGCGCGAGCGCGACGAGCGTCAGCCCCAAGCGCACGAGAAATGCGCGGGCGCAGCCGGCTCGCCGCCCCGAGCTGTCGGGCGCCGCGCCGATCGATCCTCGTTTGGCCAAATCCGCCACGCCATGTCCCTCCGGAATGCCGACCGCGCCGGCCAAGCCCGGAACGCTTCCGTGTGCAGAGCCGTGCCGGCCGGACTGATAAAACGGCCTGCTTTACCGGACATTAAGCCTAATCCTTCATGAACACACCTGTCGCGACGGCTCGCAACGGGCGCTGGACTGAAGGATCTGCCGGAATGCGTCTCTCACGACTGCTCAGCATAGCAGTTCTAGTTGCAGGCTTCGGCGGATGCTCGCGTTACGATTATACCGGCTCCCTCGGAATCCCGCCGACCGCTGGTATCCTGACGCGGCCCGGTCTCGCGCTGGCGCAGTTGCCACCACCCGTCACCCGCCTCAACGTGGCAGTCTACGACTTCCAGGATCTGACCGGCCAGAACAAGTCGTCCTTCGGCATCGGCTTCGCCGAGTTCTCCCGCGCCATCACCCAGGGCGCCTCGGCGATCCTGGTCGACGCGCTGAAGACGGCCGGCAACGGCTGCTGGTTCAACGTGGTGGAGCGCGGCTACCTGGACAGCCTGTTGCGCGAGCGCAAGCTGATCCAGGACACCTACGCCTTCCTGAAGAAGAACCCGAAGAAGCTGATCGATCCGCTGAAGTTCGCCGACTATATCGTCACCGGCGGGGTCGTGTCCTACGACTCGCCGATCGCAAGCGGCGCCGCCACCGTCTCGGTCGGCAATTACGGCGGCGGCCTCTCGGGTCACCGGGACCTCGTGACCATCAACATCCGCCTCGTGCGGGTGCGCGACGGCCTGGTGCTGCGCTCGGTCAACGCCTCCCGTCCGATCCTCACAGGCGGCGTCTCCGGCACCGCGACCCGGGTGGTGGGCAGCCGCATCCTCGACGCGCAGGGCTCGCTCGGCATCCAGGAGGCGACGCAGACCGCGGTGCGTGAGGCGATCGAGGTCGGCGTCTACGAGTTGATCCGCCAGGGAGTCGAGGGGGGCATCTGGACCCGCCGGGCGGTCTCGCCCTACCCGGACGCCAACGAGACTGGCAGTCTCGCCACGAATGCCGGGAGGGCGCTCACGGATCAGGCGCCTCCCGGGAGGCTCTCCGTCCCGACGGCGTCGCCCGCGACGGGGGCCGGCGCGCGGGTTCCGCGAGCGGCTGGACCGCCGAACCCGGCCTTTCCGACGCCGGAGGTCACCGTGACAGGCTCGGTCGCACCGTCTCCCTCCGCGCCGGTCGCCCCTGGCGCGTACAAAGGCTCGCCTGCGGCGGGCAACCGCCCAGCGACGCCGAAGCCGGAGGCCTCAGACCCGCGCAACGTCCGCACAGCCGATCGCGCCGGCTGAGCTGGCGCGTCAGGGCATCGAGACCTGCCGGACCGTCACGCCGTTGCGCGCGCCGACTTGGCGGAGGTCAAGATTCGGGTTGGTGCCGCGCTGGTAGACTCGCGCCCGGTTGACGAGGCCGGCCTGATGGATCGCCAGCGGCGCGGGATCGGGGCCGATCTCCAGGATCTCCGTCACGGTGGTTCGGCCGGTCCTCACGGTGCGCTCCCGGCTGCGGGTCAGGAAAGGGTTCCGCGCCTGGATAACCGAGACGATGTTGCGGACATTGGCCTGCGTCACGGCACCCGGCTGCCCGGCCGCAGGACTCGCTGCGAGGAGGAGGGGAAGGAAACAGGCAATCCAGCGCATCATTGGCCGCTCCGGGATGAGCGCCCAGGATCCGGCCGGCAGATGAAGGAATTCGTTCCGCGCTCCGTCCGCTCGTCGACAGAGTGAACGCGGCGTAGCGAGCCTCCGGCAGCGTGCGACTGATCCCTTCGAGGCGGCGGTGGCCGCCGGCTCTGGCGCCGCTGGATCCTGCCTCAGAAGTCCACGTGGATGCGCGTGCCGAAGAAGTCGGCGGGGCCGCGGTCCCGGTTGTAGGCCGGGTTCGTCACGTGCTGGTAGTCGAACGTCATGGTGACGAAGCGGGTGAGGTTGAGGGCGTAATAGGTCTCGACCGCCTGCTCGGCTCCGTAGTTCAGGCGCCCGTCGCCGATCAGCAGCCCGAGGCCGCCATTCGCGAAGAAGGCCCGGTGGGCGGGCGAGATGCCGTTGCGGCTCGCGCCGATGCCCACCGTGTCGTTCGGCCGGCCCCAGGCGGTGCCCTTCAGCGCGATGCCCCCCGAGACGCTGCTGTCGACGTCGGTGAAGGACAGGCTCTCGTTGCGCCCGTCGTTGAAGCTCGCCCGGGCGAACACGCCGAGGTCGGCGGTCACCGCCTGTTCCAGGTTCACGTAGAGGCCGCTCTTGCGGCGCGGCCGGCGGGTCGCGGCGGCCGCGTCGTTGATGTCCGCGAAGATGCCGCCCTGCGTCAGCGCCACGACCTCGCGGAAGTTCGCGCTGTTGCCGACGTTGGTGAAGGCGCCGAGGCGCAGCTTGCCGGGCTGGTCGAGCCCCGGCAGGACGTGGCGCTCCTCGAACTCGATGACGGCACCGGCCCGGTCGAACACCCGCGGGTCGAGGACGTCGCTCGACGGCTGCTTCGGGACCTGCGTGTAGGCCGCCCGGATCGCGAATTCCGGACGGTTGTACTCGACCATTACGCCCTGGGTGAAGCCGGGCAGGTTCGCGGGGAAGTCCCAGGCGGAGGCCGCCCAGAGGGACCAGTTCGCGAAGTCGACGCGGGGGTCGTGCGCGTAGGCGTTGCCGTCGAAGAAATCGCCCAGCGCGAACTTGCCGGCCACCACCGTGATGCGCTCGATGTCGCGGCGGGTGGCCACCTGGTTCGGGCCGTCCGGCACGTCCTCGGTCTCGCCACCGAGGCCGAAGGTCTGGCGGACGAAGTAGCGGTTCGAGCGCAGCTTCGGGAAGGGTGCCCCGGCCTTCTGGGCCTCGCCGTTGACGAAGCCCGCGACGCCGAGCGTCCGGCTCAGGCCGAAGCCCTGGCTGAACTCCGGGTTGTAGTAGAGTTCGGTGCCCTCCAGGAGCTTGAAGCCCAGGAAGGCGGTCGCCGTCGTGGTGGCCTGGGCCTGGCGCGGGATCAGGCTGTTCTCGCCCGCGTAGGGCGCGCGGAAGCCCGCCACCGCCTGGTTGAAGAAGGTGGTCTGCCCGTGCAGCGAGAAGCGCCCCGTGTCGCCGCTGTCGGGGTTGTGGGCGCCCTCCGCGTCTGGCTCCGGCGGCAGGGCGAAGCCGCTCGGGTGCCAGGAGAGGCGCGCCATCATCTGGTTGGCGGTCTCGCTCGCCCGGCTCGTCACCGGCCCGCCGGCGGGGCCCGGCACCGTGCCGAGGCCGAAGCGGCCGCTGCGGCCGAGGTCGATGTAGCGGTAGTCGATGCCGAGGGCGAGGTTCTCGGTGATGGCGAACTGGACGCCGGCGCCGAGCGTGAAGCCGAGATAGTCCTGCGCCGTCCGGGCCGAGACGGCGGTCCCCGCCGCGACGTCCGGGTAATCGGCGAGGATGCGCGTGCGGGCCCCCGCGAGGCCGAAGGTGGCGTAGACGAGGTAGCGCTCGAAGCTGTAGCCGAAGCGGCCCCGCAGGGTGCCGTAGAGGTCGGTCTTGGTGCGGATCAGGCTGAAGGGCGGATCGACCGCCTCGGTCCCGAAGCCGGGCACGCTCGACGGGACGGGCCGCTTCAGGTTGGCGCCGTAGAGGTCGGCCTCGACGCCGTAGAGCCACGGCCCCGCCTGCCAATTCCAGCCCCCGAAGGCGCCGCCGACGGCCGTGGTCGCCTCGCGGCCGCGGTCCGAGCGCCCGGTGGCGTCGCCGGTCTTGAAGGCCGGGACCGCGCGGGACCCGATCGTGGTCGGCCCGAAGCCGAAGGCGCCGAACGAGGCGCCGGCGCTCCCCTCGAGGCCCAGGTAGGGCCCGGACCAGTCGACGAAGTCCGGGGCGGGCCGGGGCGGGGCGCGCTCGGGCGCGAGGCGGCCGGCCGGGTCGGCCGCGAGCCCCGCCGACGCGAGGCCGAGCCACGCGAGCGCGGTCCCGCCGATGCGCCGGATGCCCTGCCGATGCCGCTCCATGCCGATTCCGCCCCCGTCCCAGCGGCGGTATAGCAAATGCTATAAATGGAACAACGGGTCCGGTCGGCCGCGGGACGCCCGACGGGAATCCGTTGCAGAATTGCCGCGCTTCAGGAAGCCGGCGGCGCGTGACGGGCGGATGACGCCCGTCAGCGCGCGGGGCCCGTCTCCACGGGGCGCTCCGGATCGGCGCCCCATTCGGACCAGGAGCCGTCGTAGAGGGCCCGGGCCGGCCGCCCGATGGTCTCGAGAGCCAGGGAGACGATGGCGGCGGTGACCCCCGAGCCGCAGGTCGTCACGATGGGCCGCTCGGGGTCGATGCCGTGCTCCGCCAGCACCGCCCGGATGGCGTCGGGATCCTTCATGCGGCCGTCCGTCTGCAGGGCCGCGTAGTGCAGGTTGCGGGCGCCCGGCATGTGGCCGGGCCGCACGCCGGCGCGGGGCTCCGCCTCCTCGCCGCGGAACCGGGTGCCCGAGCGGGCGTCGACCACCTGCACGCCGCCCGCCAGCGCCCGGGCGACGTCGCCGGCATCGGCCACGGCGCCGTTGTCGAGCCGGGCGGTGAAGTGGCGCCGCTGGCGCGCCACCGGCTCCCCGTCCTCGGTGGGGTAGCCGGCCGCGACCCAGGCCGGCAGGCCGCCGTCGAGCACGAGGGCGTCCCGCACCCCGAAGGTGCGCAGCATCCACCAGACCCGGGGGGCGGAGAACAGGCCGAGCCCGTCGTAGACGACGATCTGCTGGCCGTCGCCGATGCCGAGGGCCCGCATCCGCGAGGCGAACAGCTCGGGGCGCGGCAGCATGTGGGGGAGGCTGGAATCGGGGTCGCTCATCGCGTCGATGTCGAAGCGGACGGCGCCCGGGATGTGGGCGGCGCGGTACTCCGCCTCCGCGTCGCGCCCGGCGGCGGGCAGGTACCAGGAGGCGTCGAGCACCACGAGGTCGGGGGCGTCGAGGCGCTGGTGAAGCCATTCCGGGCTGACGAGGATCGTGGTGGCCGCCATGCTGTCCCTGTCCCTGTCTGATGGGTTCATTCAAACATAGCGCGGCGGGCGATGCACGGGAGGGCCGGTCAGCCTCCGTAATAGGTGCGGTACCACGCCACGAAGGCCGGGATGCCGACCCCGATCGGCGTGTCGGGCACGGCGCCGATCAGCGCGCGCAGCAGCTCGGTGCTGGCCTCGGTGCGGGGCACGTCGCCCGGGGGCAGGGGCATGAGGCGGCGCTCGGCCGGGCGCCCGAGCGCCGCTTCGAGGCAGTCGATCATCGCGTCGAGCCGTACCGGCCGGCCGCCGCCGATGTTGACGAGGCGGTAGGGCGCGGAAGGGCTGAGCGTGTCCGCCGGCCCTGCAGGGCCGCCCGCACCGGGACTGGGCGGGATCACGTCGGCGAGGCGGCGGATCGCCTCCACGAGG
This sequence comes from Methylobacterium sp. A54F, assembly GCF_053346035.1. Lineage (NCBI taxonomy): Bacteria > Pseudomonadati > Pseudomonadota > Alphaproteobacteria > Hyphomicrobiales > Methylobacteriaceae > Methylobacterium > Methylobacterium sp. A54F. The sequence goes on from NZ_JBKFBF010000008.1 coordinate 173,933, forward strand.
TCGTCCACGTAGGTGAAGTCGCGCTCGGCGTTGCCGCCCGCGAAGACGTCGATCGGCTCGCCCGCGAGGATCTTCCGGGTGAACAGGAACAGGGCCATGTCCGGGCGGCCCCAGGGCCCGTAGACGGTGAAGAACCGGAAGGCGGTGGTCGGGATGGCGAAGAGGTGCGCGTAGGAATGCGCCATCGCCTCCATGGCGAGCTTCGAGGCGGCGTAGAGGGTGAGCGGATGGACCGCCCGGTCGGTCTCCCGGAAGGGCAGGGCGGTGTTGCCGCCGTAGGCCGAACTCGTGGAGGCGAGGAGGAGGTGGCGCACCGGATGCGCCCGCACCGCCTCCAAGAGGTTGAAGCTGCCGATGAGGTTGGCGTCCGCGTAGGCCTGGGGGTTCTCCAGGCTGTAGCGCACCCCGGCCTGGGCGGCGAGGTGGACGACGATTTCGGGGGCGATCCGGCCCATCAGGTCGCGCAGGAGGCCGGGCGCCTCGAGCCGCCCCTCCACGGGCTCGAAGCGTGGATCCTCGGCGAGCAGCGCGTGGCGGGCGCGCTTCAGGGCGACGTCGTAGTAGTCGGAGAAGCCGTCGAGCCCCGTGACGGCGTGGCCCTCGGCGAGCAGCCGGCGGCAGAGATGGAAGCCGATGAAGCCGGCCGAGCCTGTCACGAGCACGCGCATCGGGGGAATCCGTGGTGAGGGTCGGCAACCGGGTATCAGGCCGGGGCCGGCGCCCTCAAGGCCGTCGTCGCGGGCGCAACTGAAGCATCGGGCGCTGCGCCGGCAGGTTGCGCAATTCGGCCGAGTTCGAAAGCAGAGACCGCGCCGCAAGCGGTAGCGTCAGCGTATCCGCCCGCGCCAGCACCATTCAAAAGGCTGTGCGCGGTTGCAGAGGACGCATGGCGGTCTTGTTTCGCGAGGCGAGAACTCCATTTATAACAGCATCATGACGCTGTCAGGCGTCCGGCTTGCCGGACGCGGGACTGGTCGGCCTCCCCGAAAGCGCGGTGCTCCGCACGGATGGGAAGCGGCGGACCAAGCGCTCGCCTTCCCCCATCCCACCGGGTGCGGCCGCTGCCCCCCGAAGTCCCGTGAGCTTCTGTTCGAGATGAACCAACTCGTCCGCATGTCCCAGATCGGCGATGCCGAGACCATCAACGAGCCGTCCGCCGATCTGCGCGTGCCGTTCGCGCAGTCCGGTGCCTTCGTCTGCAAGTACATCATCGGCGAGCCGAACGATCGGGCCGTCTGCTGCGGTGCGCCGGTCGCCGACGGCAAGAGCTGGTGCGCCTATCACCGCCGCATCGTCTTCGAGCCGACCCGCCCCGGCCGCATCCGCTGAGCGGACCCGAACGCCCGTAACGAAGACGTGAACCGCGCCGGCCTGGACCGGCGCGGCCTGCTGTCTAACGTCGCGCACAATGGGCGGCCCGGGCGTGGCGAGCCCCGGGGCGGAGCGCAGGCGTGGCAACGACGATCGGCGAAGAGGGCGGCGCGTCCCGGCTCGCGACGGTGCTGCGCGTCACCGGCGGCAACTTCCTGGAAATGTACGACTTCTTCGTCTTCGGCTACTACGCCGCAGCGATCGGTCGCGTCTTCTTCCCGAGCCAGAGCGACTTCGCGTCGCTGATGTTCTCCCTCGGCACGTTCGGGGCGGCCTTCCTGATGCGCCCCCTCGGGGCCATCGTGCTCGGCGCCTACATCGACCGCCACGGCCGTCGCGCCGGCCTCCTGCTCACCCTCGGCCTGATGGCCATCGGCACGCTCTCGATCGCCATCGCGCCCGGCTACGGCACGATCGGCGTGCTGGCCCCGGTCATCGTGGTGCTGGGGCGGCTCGTGCAGGGCTTCTCGGCGGGCGCCGAGCTCGGCGGCGTCTCGGTCTACCTGTCCGAAATCGCGACGCCCGGCAACAAGGGCTTCTACGTGGCCTGGCAATCGGGCAGCCAGCAGGTCGCGGTGATCTTCGCGGCTGCCCTCGGCCTGTTCCTGCAGCAGAGCCTCACGCCGGCGCAGATGGATTCCTTCGGCTGGCGGATCCCGCTGCTGATCGGCTGCCTGATCATCCCGTTCCTGTTCGTGATCCGCCGCTCCCTGCAGGAGACGCCCGAGTTCGCCCACCGCAAGGCGCCCGCATCCCTCCGCCAGGTCTGGATCACCATGCTGGCGAACTGGCGCATCGTGCTCGTCGGCATGATGATGGTCACGATGACGACGGTGTCGTTCTACCTGATCACCGTCTACACCCCGACCTTCGGCCGCAACGCGCTCAAGCTCGACGCGGTCTCGGTGCTCATCGTCACCGTCTGCGTGGGCGTCTCGAACCTGTTCTGGCTGCCCGTGATGGGCGCGCTCTCCGACCGGATCGGGCGGCGCCCCCTCCTCATCCTGTTCACGGCGCTCGCCCTCGTCACCGCCTATCCGGCGGTGGCCTGGCTCGCCGATGCGCCCACCTTCGAGCGGCTGCTCACGGTCGAGCTGTGGCTGTCCTTCATCTACGGCAGCTACAACGGCGCCATGGTGGTCTACCTCACCGAGATCATGCCGGCCGAGGTGCGCAGCGCCGGATTCTCGCTGGCCTACAGCCTCGCCACGGCGATCTTCGGCGGCTTCACGCCGGCGGTCTGCACCGGGCTCATCGAGTGGACGGGCAACGTCGCGATGCCGGGCCTGTGGCTCTCGGTGGCGGCGGCGATCGGCCTCGCGGCGGCGCTGCTCGCCCGCGGCGAGGCCCGGCGGGCCGGCATTCCGGCGGCGCTGGCCTCCTGAGGCGCTGCGCTCAGGGGCCGCCGAAGCGGTCCCGCCAAGCCGGCGGCAGCCCCGCGAAGGAGCCCGCCCCGGTGACCGGCAGCCCGGGCAGGCTCGTCGCCGCGTGGACGCCGATCGCCACCGCGCGGGCGAGCACCTGGGCGGCGGCAGCCCCGAGGCGGGCGAGGTCGGTCAGCGGGTCGGCGAGCGGCACCCGGCCGGTCGCGGCCGCGAACACCACGTCGCCGTCGAGGGGGGTGTGGACCGGGTGGATCGCCCGGGCGAGGCCGTCCTGCGCCGCCACCGCGAGGCGCTTCGCCTGCGCCTTCGTCAGGATCGCGTCGGTGGCGACGATCGCGAGCGTCGTGCTGGCGCCGGGCAGCGCGCGGGCCGGGAAGTCCAGCGCCGCCTCCGGCAGGCGCGGCGGCCAGCCGAGGCCCCCGAACTCGGCCTCGACCTCGAAGGGCGCCGCCCAGAAGTGGGGCCCGTCGCCGATCGTCACCCGCCCGAAGGCGTTGACGGCCACGAGCGCGCCGATGCTCGCCGGCGTGCCGGCGACGCGGGCGGAGGCCGAGCCGAGGCCGCCCTTGAAGTTTCCGGTGCGGGCGCCGGTGCCGGCCCCCACGGAGCCGATCGCGAAGTCCTCGGCGGCCGCGCAGGCTGCCGCGTAGCCGAGCTCCCTGTAGGGCGGGTAGCGGCCCCACGCCTTGTCGCCGCCGTTCATGAGGTCGAACAGGATCGCGCCCGGCACGATCGGGATCCGCATGGGGCCCATCGGAAACCCGCGCCCGGTCTCGGCGAGGCGCGCCACCACGCCGGCCGCCGCGTCGAGGCCGAACACGGAGCCGCCGGCGAGCATGAGGCCGTCGATGCCCGGGACCGTCCGCTCCGGGTCGAGGAGGTCGGTCTCGCGGGTTCCCGGCCCGCCGCCGCGCACGTCGACCGCCGCGGTGGCTGGCGCGTCGAACAGGAGCGCGGTGACGCCGCTTGCCACGCGCATGTCCGAGGCGTGTCCGACGCTCAGTCCGGGGATGTCCGTGATGCGGTTGCGGTGCATGGCCGCCAGGATGACACGCGGGGAGGGGGGCGCAAGGCAGCGCCCCGGACCGGCCGGGCGAGGCCGCCTTGCCGGTGGACCGGCGAGCCTCGCCTGTGGACGCCGCTCCGACCCGGCGAACCGGCGGGGCTCAGGCCGTGTTAGGGTCCGGCCGCCGCAGGGGTCGAGACGCGCGGCGTGCAACCGGAGCGGTAATGGCGTTCGGCATCGAGATGGGCACGGGCCTCGCGGGCGCGGGCGAGGCAGCCCTGCTGGACCTCGAGGAGCTGCTGGCGACCCGCCTCCTGGTCCAGGGCAATTCGGGATCCGGCAAGTCGCACCTGCTGCGGCGCCTGCTCGAGCAGAGCGCGGGCCAGGTGCAGCAGGTGGTGGTCGACCCAGAGGGCGACTTCGTGACCCTCGGGGAGGCCTACGGCCACGTGGTGGTCGACGGGGCCCATTCGGAGGCGGATCTCCAGGCCATCGCGGCGCGGGTGCGGGCCCACCGGGTCTCGGTGGTGCTCAATCTCGAGAGCCTCGACATGGAGGCGCAGATGCGCGCGGCCGCCGCCTTCCTGGGCGGCCTGTTCGAGGCCGAGCGCGCCCACTGGTTCCCGGCCCTCGTCGTGGTCGACGAGGCGCAGATCTTCGCGCCGGCCGCCGCGGGCGACGTCTCCGACGAGGCCCGCAAGGTCTCGCTCGGCGCCATGACGAACCTGATGTGCCGCGGCCGCAAGCGGGGGCTTGCCGGCGTCATCGCCACGCAGCGCCTCGCCAAGCTCGCCAAGAACGTGGCCGCCGAGGCGACGAACTTCCTGATGGGCCGCACCTTCCTCGACATCGACATGGCGCGCGCCGCCGATCTCCTCGGGCTCGACAGGAGGGGAGCCGAGCGCTTCCGCGATCTCGCCCGCGGCGAGTTCGTGGCCCTCGGGCCGGCGCTCAGCCGGCGCCCCCTCGCCCTCCGGATCGGGCCCGTCACCACCTCGGCGCGCTCCGCGTCCCCGACCCTGATCCCGCTGCCGGCTCCGGCGGAAGCCGACCTGCGCGCCCTGATCCTGGCGCCGGCCGAGGAGGGGCCCGGGCTGCCGCCGCGGGCGGCGCGCCCCGTGGCGCAGCCTCGCGTCAGCCCCGCCGACCTCCTGCGCGAGCTGAGCCAGCGGCCGGAGCCGGCACCCGCCGCGCCGGCCTTGGGCGAGGCCGAGAACCGGGTCGGCTGCGAGGCGATCCTGCGCGGCCTCGTGGGCGATCCCGACACGGCCGGGCAGGCCGTGGCGGTCTTGTATCAGGACTTCCTGGTGCGCTGCCGGATGCGCGGCCTCGACGGCGAGGGCATGGGGCTGCCGGCCTTCCGCCGCCGCCTCAGCGTGGCCCGGGCCGGCATCGACGAGGCGGCGCTCGCCGAGGGCGACGACGCGCGCTGGGCGCAGGCGCAATCCGCCGCCGCCGCGATGCCCGAGGAGGTGCAGGGCCTGTTCCTGCTGCTCGCCCGCGCGGCCCTCGCCGACGCGCCCTGCCCGGGGGACGCCGCCCTCGCGCAGGCCATCGGCAGCCGCTCGCCGGGGCGGGCGCGGCGCCTCCTCGGCTACGTCGAGAGCCGCGGCGCCATCGTCACCCGCAACGACGTGCGCGGCAACCGCATCGTGGGGATCCCGGCCCTCGGCTGCGAGACCGCGCCGGGGGACCCGAAGGCCGTGGAGCGGACCGAGGCGCCGCAGGGTGAGCAGCAGGGCGAACCGGGCGGCGAGGCGCCGCAGGGCGGCTGGGGCCTGTTCGCCGCGGAGTGAAACGGACGGCGCCGCCCTCAGGCGGCGCTCAGCCGGAGGAGCTCGGCGACCAGCGCCTCGGCCGAGTCCTCGACGGAGCGGCCCTGCGTGGTGAGGATCAGGTCCGGGTCGAGGGGCGCCTCGTAGGGGGCCGAGATGCCGGTGAAGTCGGGGATCTTGCCCGAGCGGGCGCGGTCGTAGAGGCCCTTGGGGTCGCGCGCCTCGCAGACGGCGAGCGGGGTGTCGATGAAGACCTCGCGGAACGGGATGTCGCCGGCGATCCGGCGGGCGTCGGCCCGCTCCTCGCGGAAGGGCGAGATCAGGGAGACGATCACCACGAGGCCGGCCTCCGCCATCAGCCGGGCGGTCTCGGCGGCGCGGCGGATGTTCTCCACCCGGTCGCGGGCGCTGAAGCCGAGGTCGCGGTTGAGCCCGTGGCGCAGGTTGTCGCCGTCGAGCACCATCGTGTGGCGGCCCCGCTCGGTCAGGGTACGGTCGACCGCGTTGGCGATGCTCGACTTGCCGGCGCCCGACAGGCCGGTGAACCAGGCGATGGCCGGCCGCTGGCCGAGGCAGCGCCAGCGGGCCTCCCGCGGCTGCAGGGTCTGCCAGGTCAGGTTCCTCGCTGCGGGGTCGGTCGTCGTCTCTGCCACCGGCGCGGTCCCTCCCGGGAATCCGGGCCCGGCCCCATGCCGCGCCCTGCAAGGGCCGCCTTGTAGGCGAGCGGGCGGGCGAGCGAAACCACCTCTCACGTTCCCGTGAGAGGTCTGTGGTTTCCGGACGTTGCCGCCGCATGCGCGGTCCGCCCGGATCCGAACGGACCGGTTCAGGCCTCGGGGATCAGCCGGGGGCGGCCCGCATCGTCGATCGCCACGAAGGTGAAGGTCGCCTCGGTCACCTTCTCGCGGATCTGGGTGCAGAAGCGGCGGGCCCAGGCCTCGACCTCTATCTTCATCGAGGTGCGGCCGACCCGGCCGACCCGGGTGTAGACGCAGAGCACGTCCCCGACCTTGACGGGCCGGATGAAGGTCATCGCGTCGAGCGCCACCGTCACCACCCGGCCGTTGGCCCGGTCGACGCCCGCGATGCCGCCGGCCTGATCCATCTGCGACAGCACCCAGCCGCCGAAGATGTCGCCGTTGGCGTTGGTGTCGGCCGGCATCGCGATGGTGCGCACCGTGAGGTCTCCCCGCGGCTGATCCTCAGCCGCAACCGAATCCGCCATGGAATCCCGCGCCTCCCTGCTGCGGCGGACAGGGTTGCATCAGGGCATCAGCCCGGCAAGCCGCAGACCGCCGGCGAGGAGGATCGCGGCGACGCAGACGAAACATTCGAGGGGGATGTGCTGCCAGAGCTCGCGCGGCTCCGCCTCGCGGGCCCCGGCGCGGGTCGCGACGTGCTTCATGGTGGCTTCCTCCCGGGCGGAGCGGTCTGTCGCCCTCCGTCCCGAACCCGTGAGCCTACAGCAAAACGGCCGGCCGCACACCCGCGGCCCGCGCGCAAAACGAACCCGGCGGCGCGCGGGGGCGCCGCCGGGCGATGGACGGGTGTTTCGGGCCCGGCCGGGCCCGAGCCTCAGTAGTAGAAGCGGCGCGGGCCGTAGAAGGGCCGGCGGTAGTAGGGCCGCGGGCCGTAGAAGCGCCGCGGGCCGTAGAACGGCCGGCGATAGTAGGGCCGCGGGCCATAGAAGCGGCGCGGGCCGTAGAAGCGCCGGCGGTAGTAGTACTGCGCCTTCTCGACGGCGGGAGCCGCCTCGGTCGCCAGGGCGGTGACCGCGGGGCCCATCGGGGCCGCCGAGGCGCCGTGCGGGACGGCCACGGCGAAGCCCAGGGCAAAGAGGGCTGCCAGTACGAATTTCCTCAACACGTCGAACTCCTTGAGGGATGCGGGCCAGGCGGTGGGCCGGAACGGGCCCACGGAACGGGCGGTGGCGCCCGGATCACACGAACGCACGAGGGCGCCAGACCGTTTCACCCCGGGGGCGACGTCGATCCGGCAGGGTTAAGGCCTTCAGGCGATCTTCGTGGTCATGTCGACCGTCGCCGCGGCGGCGCTACCCTTCACGATCTCGATGCCGTGCTCGCAATCCTCGCGGCGGGCATAGCCCTCCCCCGAATCCGCCACGACGTTGCCGTTCTGCGTGCGCAGGCGCCAGCGCCAGTGGCCGCTCGCGTCCCGGTAGAGCTCGAAGCGCATGGCGCCATCCCCGTTGCGTGTCCGTCGCCGAGGATGGCGCACGCCGGCAACAAGATGGCGCGCGCTCGCGCCCCGGCAATACGCCGGGGCCTCTCCACAGCGAAACGCCGCCCCGGGGTCCCGGGGCGGCGTCGCGTTCGTGGATGGTGCGGAAGGCGGCTCAGGAGCGCGGGGCGCGCTCCAGCCAGCCGATGGCGCGACCCTCGCCGCGGCCCTCGGGGGCCGGGCGGCGGCCCTGGCGCTGCGGGGGCCGCCCCTCGCCGCTGCGCTCGGGCCGCGGGCCCTCGGTGCGGGGATGGTTCGGGCGTGCGTCCCGGCGCTCGGCCCTGGCCTCGCCGGGGCGCCCCTCGTGCGGGCGACCGGCCTGCTGCGGCCGGCCCGCCTGCTGCGGGCGGCCGGCCTGCTGTGGACGGCCCTCGGACGGACGGCCGCCGGGGCCGCGGCCCTGACCCTGGCCGTTCCGGTGCTGGCCCTGACCCTGGCGGGGCTGGCCCTGCCGCTGGCCCGGACGCTGGCCGCGGGGACCAGGCGCCGGGCGGCGCTCCTCGGCGGCGGCGATGTCGGCGGCCTCCTGGCGGCTCGGGGGCGCGAAGCCCTCGGGAAAGCCCGCGACCGGCACCTTCTGGCGGGTCAGGCGCTCGATGTCGCGCAGGTAGGCGCGCTCCTCGTCGTTGCAGAAGGAGATCGCCAGCCCGTTCGCCCCGGCGCGCGCGGTGCGGCCGATGCGGTGGACGTAGCTCTCCGGCACGTTCGGCAGGTCGAAGTTGACCACGTGGCTCACCGCCTCGACGTCGATGCCGCGGGCGGCGATGTCGGTGGCGACGAGCACCCGGCAGGTGCCGTCCTTGAAGGCCGCGAGCGCGCGCTCGCGCTGGGGCTGGGACTTGTTGCCGTGGATGGCGGACGCCGCGATGCCGACCTTCTCGAGGCCGCGCACCACCCGGTCCGCCCCGTGCTTGGTGCGGGTGAAGACGAGCACGCGCTCGATCTTCGGGTCGCGCAGGATGTGGGCGAGGAGCGCCTGCTTGGCACCCGTGTGGGCGAAGATGACCTGCTGCTCCACGCGCTCGGCCGTGGTGGCGACGGGCGTCACCGCGACCTGGACGGGATCGCTCAGGTACTGCTCGGCGAGGCCCGCGATGTTCTTCGGCATGGTGGCCGAGAAGAACAGCGACTGACGCTTGGCCGGCAGCATCCGCACGATCCGCTTGAGGGCGTGGATGAAGCCGAGGTCGAGCATCTGATCGGCCTCGTCGAGGACGAGGATCTCGACGCCCTCGAGGGTGAGGGAGCGGCGGTCGACGAGGTCGATGAGCCGGCCCGGCGTGGCGACGAGGATGTCGACGCCCGGCGCCAGCGCCCGCTCCTGGCGGCCGATGGTGACGCCGCCGAACACCACGGTGCTGGTGTAGGGCAGGTGGCGGCCGTAGTCGGAGAACGACTCGGCGATCTGGTTGGCGAGCTCGCGGGTCGGCGACAGCACGAGCACCCGGCAGCCGCGGCGCGGGGCGCGGCGGTCGGACAGGGAGAGCCGGTGCAGGATCGGCAGCGCGAAGGCCGCGGTCTTGCCGGTGCCGGTCTGGGCGATGCCGCAGAGGTCGCGCCCGGTCATGGCCGGCGGGATCGCCTGGGCCTGGATCGGCGTGGGATTCTGGTAGCCGGCCTCGTCGAGCGCCCGCAGGACGGGCTGCGCGAGGCCGAAATCGGTAAACTGGGTCAAATGCGTCTCGGAGGGCAGCGGGATCGCTGCGCGTGCCGAGGCTCGGCCGCGCGGAGGTTCGATCCGTAGAGCAGGAGGGCGCCCGCGTGATGGGGGGCCCGGGGTGCATTGCACGTATGAAGAGAGGGGTCGAACCCGTCGGGCGCCATCGGCCCTCACGGTTCGTCACGCAACCCTCTCAAGCGGACCCGTTCGACGGCCGCTGACGCTGCATCCGCGATATGCGTCTTCGCGACTGCGAAGTCAATGGCATGGGCGGGGGCATCCGGCGGGGGCGGTGGGCCGCGCGGGGCCGGCACGCGCCCTGCGAGGGGGCGCACCACGATGGTCGCCGCCGCCCCAACCCGTCCCGCCGGGGGATCCTCGCGTTCCGCCGCGGGAACGATCCCCCGGCCCCGCTCCGCCGTGCTACAGAAGCCGGCGCCGGGGGAGGTTCGCGTCCCGGCGAGACCGGGGCCGAGGATGATCGCGCGCCACACCGTCACCTACGTGGGCACGCGGGCCTTCGCGGCGGCCCTCAACATGGCCTCCGTCGCGGTCTTCACGCGCCTCGCGCCCGTGGAGGCCTACGGGCAGTACCTCTACATCCTGTCCTGGGCCCTCGTGCTCTACGGGGCCACCTGCCAGTGGCCGAAATTCGCGTTCTTCGCCCTCTACGACGAGGGCCGGGAGGCCGCGCAGGTCGGCACCGTGGTCCGCATCCTCGGGCTCACCCTGCTCCTCGCCGGCGCCGCGGGGGCGGCCGCGGTGGCCCTCGGCCTCGCGAGCGGGGAGATGGCGGGCGCCGTCGTGGCGGCCGCCCTCGGCCTGACGCTCTACGAGGGCACCACGGAGATCGCCCGCACCCGCCTCAGCGTCGGCGCCGTGGCGCTCTCGGTCGTCCTGCGGGCCGTGCTGGTGCTCGCGCTGGGCAGCCTCGCGCTCCACCTCTCGGGCGATCCCGTGCATCTCGTGCTCGCGGTGGCGGCCGCCAACGTCCTCGCCTCGGTGCCGGCGGGCCTCACCATCCTGCCCCTGGTGGCGGGGCCGGGGAGCCTCGGCGAGGCCCGGCGCCTCCTCGCCTACGGCTGGCCGCTGGTGATCTCCTTCGGGATCGCGGCGCTCGCCCAGACCATCGACCGCATCGTCATCGGCCGCACCGTCGGCCCCCAGGACCTCGGCGCCTACGGGGCCATCGCCGACTTCCTGCGCCAGAGCTTCGTCGTGTTCGGGGAGAGCATCGCGCTCTCGCTCGTCTCGATCGCCAAGCGCGAGGCGCGGGCCGGGGGCATGCCGGCGGCCGAGCGGGTGCTGGCCGACGCCGCGCGGGCCATGGCCCTGGTGGCGGCCTTCGGGGCGGCCTTCTTCCTCAGCTTCGACGACCTCGTCGTCACCGTGCTGCTCGGGCCGGGCTACCGGGCCGAGGCGATCGCGCTCGCGCCGACGCTCATCGTGGCGAGCATCCTGATGATGTTCCGGGCCTACTACTTCGGGCAGATCATCTACTTCACGAGGACCAGCCGGCTCGACGTCGCGGCCTCCCTGGTGATGCTCGTCGGCGTCGGCGGCCTCTCGCTCCTGCTCATCCCGGTCTACGGCGTCGCGGGGGCGGCGGTCGCCTACGCGGTGGGCCAGGGGCTCGGCTGCCTCGCCTTCGTGTTCGGCGGCCGGCTGCGCATGCCGGTGCCCGTGGCCGACATCCTCGGCATCGCCGCGATCGCCGCGGTGACGGGCGGCCTCGCGGCGGCGCTGGGACTGCTGCAGGCGGGCGGAACGCCCCTGGGCCAGGCCGCGCGCCTCGCCCTCCTCGTCGCCGGCGCGCTGGCGGCGGCCTGGCAGTTCAACGTCGTCGGCCTCGCGGAGAGCTGGCGCCGCCGCCGCGCCGCCTGATGGACACCGCCACCCTCGCCGGGAGCGGGCCCGAGGCCGGCCTGATTGCGGCCGTGCGGCCCCTCGGGGCGGCCCCGCCCTGGCGCGGCGCCTGGGCGGCCCTCGCGGCGGCGAGCCTCGACCCAAACCCCTTCTACGCCCCCGGCTACGCGCTGCCGGCGGCCGGCGCCTTCGGGGCGGGCGTCCGGCTCCTGCTCGTGGCCGACCGCCCGCCCGAGGCGCCGGGGACGCGCCTCCTCGCCCTGTGGCCGTTCCGGCGGGTGCCGGCGCGCTGGGGCCTGCCGCTGCCGGTGCTGATGGGCTGGACCCACGGCTTCTGCCCGTACGGCGCCCCGCTGCTCGACCGGGCCGAGCCCGAGCGGGCGCTTGCCGGCCTCCTCGCCGCGCCCCGCGCCCTCGGCCTGCCCCCGCGCCTCTACCTGCCGAACCTGCCCGCCGCGGGGCCGTTCGCGGACGGGCTCGCAGGCGTCGCGGCCGCCCGCGCCCTGCGCCGCGCCGCGTACTGGCCCCAGGCGCGGGCGCTCCTCGACCTCGCGGGGCGCGGGGGCGCGGAGCGGGCCGGCTACCTCGCGCACATGCCGGGCTCGCGCCGGCGCAAGCTGCGGCAGGGGGCGCAGCGCCTCGCGGCCGCAGGCCCCGTGACGCACGAGACCCTGCGCGACCCCGCCGCGCTCGCGGAGGCCGTCGAGGACTACGTCGCCCTGGAGGCGGCGGGCTGGAAGGGCCGGGCCGGCACGGCGGTGGCGGACCGGCCGGCCGAGCACGCCTTCCTACGGGCGATGGCGGCGGAGCTCGGCCCGGCCGGGGGCCTGCGCGTCGAGCGCCTGCGCCGAGGCGGGCGCACCCTGGCCTCGGCGATCCTGCCGGTCTCCGGCGACACGCTCTGGTGCCTGAAGATCGCCCACGACGAGGCCGAGGCCGCCCACTCGCCGGGGGTGCAGCTCGTCCACCGCCTGACGCTCGGCGCGCTGGCGGATCCCGCTGTCGCCCGCGTCGATTCCTGTTCGGTGGCGGGCTACCGCCTCGGCGAGATGTTCTGGACCGAGCGCCGCGCCGTCGCCCACGTCCTCCTGGAGGCGGCGGGCGGCGACCCGCTGTTCCGGGTAGCGCTCGCGGGCGAGGGCGCCCGGGACCGCCTCGCCCGGTGGCGGGCGGCCCGGGGCCCCTGAGCGACGCCGATGGCTGTCGCGGGAGACCTCAGCGCAGCAGCCAGAGGCCGAGGATCACCACGGCGGCGGCGACCACGGCGAAGCCCACGAAGGCCGGCATCACCCAGCTGCGGCGCCCGTGCGGGTCGGCCGCCGCCCGCACCCCCGGGCTCGCCGCCTCCTGGCGGCGGGCGATCGCGATGCGCTCCGGGCTCGCCGGGTTGCCGGCGACCTCGTCGTCGGTGCCGAGCTGCGACAGGCCGGGGTCGTAGTGCTTCACCTTGTCGCCGGAGCGGCCGGAATCGATGTCGGCCTTGAGCTGCGCGGTCGTCGGCCGCTCGGTCTCGGGCGGGCTCGCGACTTCGAGGTCGGCCGGGGTGGGGGGCGTCTCGGAACGAAGGACCATGGTGCTCTCCCGCGGGGGATGTCTGCGGGGAGAAGGCGCGGGGCGGGGCCGGCGTTCCCTACCAGCCGAACCGGGCGATCTGCGCGAGCCGCGCCTGGGCGGCCGCCCCGTCGCGCCCGAGGAGCGCCCAGCGCTGGGAGAGGTCATGGCAGGTGGCGCAGAACGGCAGCTGCGCGAGCAGCACCCCGTCCTGCCGGGCCCGGTTCACCGAGGCGATCAGGCAGGCGATCACCGGCTCGGTGTCGGGGGCGCCGAGGCAGTCGGCCCGCGGGCTGCCGAAGAGCGGCCGGTTCGGCAGGCTGAGCGAGACGGTGGTGCCGCCGCGCCGGTCGGGGGCGGGCGGCAGCGTGTAGCTGCGCACGAACAGGGCGCAGAACAGGAGGGCGAGGCCGAGGAGGGCGAGGAGCGCGCGCATGGAGCGGGAGCTAGGGCGCTCGCCGCCGAAGGGGATTGGCGCCCGAAGCGCGATCGCGCGGCTCAGTCGCGAGGCTCAGTCACCTGCGTCGAACCGGCTCCAGCGGAAGACCTCGCGCCCGGCCCCGTCGATCACCCGCACCGCCTCGGCCGGGAGCCCCGACCGCTGCGGCACGCGGGCGCGGGCGAACAGGCGCAGGGCCCGCTCCCGCGCGACCTCCACGTCCTCCACCCGCACCGAGACGCGGGCCTGCACGGAATCCGGCCCCTCGTCGGGGCCGAGCATCTCGATGTGGAAGGTCTCGCGGGGCTGGCTCACGGTCGCGACGGGTCCGGGCGGGCTCTGGGAATCGGCCCTCGCGGGGCAGATAGGGGTTTTGGCGGCCGCCCGCATCGGGGGCCGTCCGCCACCGGGCGGGTTGCGTCCGGCGCCGGCCCGGGGCACGCCCCCGGCCGGAGGTGACCGATGACCCTGAAGATCGCCGCGGCCGTCGTCGCCTGCGCCCTCATCTTCTGGCTCGGCCTGCGCCTGACCCGGGCCATCCTCGACCACGGCATCGCGGCCGGGCGGGCCGAGGCGGAGCGGCGCGGCGACTCCGAGGAGCCCTGAGGCGCTTCAGGCCGGGCGCGGCTCATGCCGGCGGCGGCTCCGGCGCGGTGCCGCAGGCCTCCGCCATGCGCCCGATATGGGCGAGCTTGTCCCGGAAGGCCGTCCAGTCGTCGCCCTCGGCGATGGGCGCCCACAAGGCCTCGACCTCATCGATGAGCAGCGTGCAGGGGCGCTCCGCGGCGAAGTAGGGGTGGTCGAGGCGGGCGTTCTCGGCGGGGGCGAGGGGTTCCAGGGCGGCGCGCACCGGCGCGAAGCTCTCGCCCGCGTAGTAGGCGGCCGAGGGAGAGGCGGCGGCGCGCTCCGCGCTCGCGAGGCCGCCGCGCCAGTCGAAGAACACCTGCTCGAAGGGCGCCCGGCTCTCGCCGAGGAAGCGCCAGAAGGCGGCGACGAGGCGGTTCGTCTCCGCCTCGCCCTCCGGCGCCAGGCCGAGGCGGGCGAACAGGGTCTCAGCGAAGGCGTCCTGGAGCGCCGGGCCGAAGCCCTCCAGCGCCGCCTCCAGGCGGTCCTGCCCGGCCAGCGGCACCAGGCAGTCGGCGAGGCGCGCGAGGTTCCAGAACAGGGCCTCGGGCTGGCGCGCGAAGGCGTAGAGGCCGGTCTGGTCGAAGTAGGCGGCGGTGAAGCCGGGCTCGAAATGCGGCAGGAAGCGCCAGGGGCCGTAGTCGAAGCTCTCGCCGGTGACGTTGATGTTGTCGGTGTTGAGCACGCCGTGCACGAACCCCGCCGCCATCCACTGCGCCCCCATGCGGGCGACCCGGGCGCAGACCCCTTCGAGGAACGCGGTCGCCCGGTCGGCGACGTCGTCGCGCCACAGCTCCGGCATGTGGGTCGTGACGGCGTGGTCGAGGAGCCGGGCGATGTTGTGGGGCTCGGACAGCGCCAGGAAGCGCTGGAAGGAGCCGATCCGGATGTGGCCGTGGCTGAGCCGCACCAGCACCGCGGAGCGGGTGGGGGAGGGCTCGTCGCCGCGCTCCAGCGCCTCGCCGGTCTCGATCAGGCTGAAGGACTTCGAAGTGTAGACGCCCTGCGCCTCCAGCATCGCGGTGGCGAGGACCTCGCGCACGCCGCCCTTCAGGGTGAGGCGCCCGTCCGCGCCCCGCGACCAGGGCGTCTGCCCGCTGCCCTTGGTGCCGAGGTCGAGGAGGCGCCCGTCCGCGAGGTCGTGGAGCTGCGCGTAGAGGAAGCCGCGGCCGTCGCCGAGGTCCGGATTGTACGAGCGGAACTGGTGGCCGTGGTAGCGCAGGGCCAGGGGCTCGGGGAGGCTGCCGGGCAGCGGCTCGAAGCGGCCGAGATGGGCGATCCACGCCTCGTCCGTGAGGTCCCCCAGGCCGACGCGCTCCGCCCAGGGCTGGTTGCGGTAGCGCAGCACGGTCTTCGGGAAGCGGGCGGGGGCCACCGCGTCGAAGAAATCGCCCCCGAGATCGGCGTGGCGGCGCGAGGGACGGAGACGGGGCAGGCTCAAGCGGGGTCCTCGCTGCGGGGCGACCTATGAGCCGTTAAAGCGCGGAAACGGCCCGGGGTTCACCGGCGCGGGGGCGCCTCCGGGAGGATCGGCCCCGTCACTCCCCCGGCGACGCCTCCGCCTCGGCGTGCTGGCGGGCGCGGCGCCAGTCGGCCGGCTCCTCGAAGGTGCCGGCCCAGAGCCCGCGCCGGGTCGCCCAGGCCTTGCTCTCGTGGCGGGCATAGGCCTGCGTGGTGCGCCGGTTGGCGAGCGCGTGGCCGTGGCCGACGAGCCAGGCGGCGAGGTCCTCGGTGCCGAGGCGGCAGATCGCCACCGCGCGGGGCTTGCCCGCGCCCTTCGCGTCCGTGCGCGCCTCCGGCTCCTGCACCTCGCAGGTGACGGGGGCGGCCCCGATGTGCTCGGCCAGCGCGTGGGCGGCGAGGCGGCCGCAGCGGTAGCGCCGGCCGGACGCGCTCTCGCAGGTCTGGGCCGCCTCCGGCGCGTCGATGCCGTAGAGGCGGATGCGGGTGCCGCGCACCTCGATCGTGTCGCCGTCGATCACCGTGGCGGGTCCGGCGAGCGCCTCGGCCGCGCGGGCGGGCGCGGCGAGGGCGAGACCGGCGAGGATCAGGCAGGCGAGGGCAGGACGCGGCATCGGGGGACCAGGTTGGGGCCTACACGGAGAAGCTGTGCAAGCGCCAAGCCAACACGGCAATTAGGCGGAATGAAGTAAGCCCGCCCCCGCGCCGCGCATGTCAGGTCTTCGCGAGCCCGGCGGCCATCGCGCGCACCAGGGTCTCGACCTGCCCGCGCACCACCTCCGGCGGCAGCGCCATCAGGCGCTCGTCGAGGCCGAGCGACACGATGCCGTGGGTCGCCGAGAACAGGCTGCGGGCGAGCAGGCTCAGCGCGTCCGGGGGCAGGTCCGGGCGCAGCAGCCGCAGGGGCGCCTCGATCCGGCGGAACAGGCGCGCCTGCTCGGCCACGTACGCGGCGGGCGGCGCGGCGCCCCCGGCCGCGCGGTGCTGGAACAGGGCGCGCCAGCGCAGGGGCTCGGCCCGCGCGAAATCCAGGTAGGCGAGGCCGAGGCGGACGAGTTCCGTCCCAGCCTCCGCAGGATGCCGGGCCGGCGCGGGCTCGTCCCGCGCCAGCGCCGCCTCGAACAGGGCGAGCGTGCGCAGGTTGACCGCGTAGGCGAGGGCGTCGAGGTCCGGGAACGCGATGTAGATCGCCCCCACGGCGCAGCCCGCCGCCCGGGCGAGGTCGCGCGCGCGCAGGGCCGCGAGCCCCTCCGCCGCGATGGCCCGTTCGGCCGCGTCCACGAGCAGCGTGCGGAGCGCCGTGCGGCGGGTCTCGGCGGGGCTCGTCACAGGCGCGGTCGCCGTTTTTTACACGATGTGCAAAAAATCACTTGAACGTTGTTCATGGACGTGGGATTCCTGGCTCGTGAACGGCGTTCAAGAACGAAGGCGCCGGTCCGTCAAGCCGGAGGCAGCCCATGCTCAAGGTGTTTCACATCCTCGCCCGCGGCGCAGCCGCCCGAGCGGCCGAGGAACTCTACGATCAGAACGCGTTGCTGATCCTCGATCAGCAGATCCGCGAGACCCGGGCCGCCCTGGAGCGGAGCCGCCGGGCCCTGGCGCTCGCCGAGGCCGGGGACGCCGCCGAGGCACGGCGCGCCGAGGCGGCCTCCGAGCGCGCCCGCGACCTCGAGGAGCGCGCCGTGGCGGCGCTCCGCGGCGGCCGGGACGACCTCGCCGCCGAAGCCGCCGAGGCGATCGCCGGCATCGAGGCGGACGTGGCGGCGATCGGCGCGGCGCGGACGCGCTTCGCCGCCGAGGTCGCGCGCCTGCGCCGCCGGATCGCGGACGCGGCCCGCCGCCAGGCCGAACTGGAGCGGGGACGCCGCGCCGCGGCGACGGCGGAAGCGGTCCGGCGCCTCGGCGCCGCGGCCGGCCCCCGCGAGGGCGCGACCCTGCGGGAGGCAGAGGCGACGCTCGCGCGCCTTCGCGAGCGCCAGGCCGAGGCCGAGGCCGTGGATGCGGCCCTCGACGACGCCGATCCCGGGGCGGACCTCGCCGAGCGCCTGGAGCGCGAGGGCTTCGGGCCCCCGACCCGCCCGACCGGCGGCGCCGTGCTGGCGCGGCTGCGCGACCGGGCCGGCCTCGCGCCCGCCGCCCCCTGACCCCTCGGGGGCTGGAGCCCCCGCGGGAGCCCCTGCGAGAACCATCACGAGAGACTTGGAGATTCCGTCATGAACGCCGACACCCCGCAGCATTCGGGCGCCTGGGTCGCCTTCACCTACGCCTCCTTCATCGGCGCGGCCGCCATGGTCGTCCTCGGCATCCTGTTCATGCCGATCGACATCTGGATGAAGGGCTACTTCGCCATGGGCGTGATCATGCTCGTGCAATCCTGCGTCACCGTCACCAAGACGATGCGCGACGTGCACGAGGGCCGGCGCATGGTGAACCGCATCGAGGATGCCCGCACCGAGCGGCTGCTGATGTCCGTCGGCAAGGAGTGAGGCCGGCGGCGCGGCGGCCCTGAGACGGCCTCAGCCGAACTGCTCGCGCAGGATGCGCTCGTCGAGGCTGTGGCCGGGGTCGTGCAGGAGCACGAGGTCGGTGGCCTGGTCGAGCCAGGTCTCGACGGTGCAGACCCGCCGGAACTCGGTGTGGTCGGCGACCGCCGCGACGGGGCGGTGGGCGGCGTCCAGCACCTCGATGTGGATGCGGGCGTAGTTCGGCAGGAGCGCCCCGTTCCAGCGCCGCGGCCGGAAGGCCGAGATCGGCGTCAGCGCCAGGAGCTGGGCGTGCAGGGGCAGGATCGGGCCGCCGACCGAGAGGTTGTAGGCGGTGGAGCCCGCCGGCGTCGCGGCCAGCACCCCGTCGGCGATCAGCTCGGGCAGGCGCACGTGCCCGTCGACGGCGATGCGCAGCTTCGCCGTCTGGTGGGTCTGGCGCAGCAGGTAGACCTCATTGATCGCCCGCGACCGGTGCCGGCGCCCCTCGGTGTCCACCGCCTCCATCAGGAGCGGGTGGATGACGCTGCGGTGGGCGGTCTCCAGCCGCTCCAGGAGGCCGTCCTCCCGGAACTCGTTCATCAGGAAGCCGACGGTGCCGCGGTTCATGCCGTAGATGGGCTTGGTGCCGTCCATGAAGCGGTGGAGGGCCTGCAGCATCAGGCCGTCGCCGCCCATCGCCACGATGACGTCGGCCTCCTCGGGCGCGACGTGGTCGTAGCGGCGCATCAGGGCGGCGGCGGCCTCGCGCGCATCCGCGGTCGGGCTCGCCAGGAAGGCGATCTTGTGGAAGCGCCGCGGCATGCTGGTCCTGGGATCCGCCCCGTTGACGTCGGGTCGCCGCGCTGCAACTCAGACAGCGCCGCCCGACCCCTGCCCGGAGAGCCATAGCATGGAGCGTCCGCTCCTCGTCTATACGACCTTCCCCGACGCCGAGACGGCGCTCGCGGTCGGCGAGGCCCTGGTGCGGGCCCGGCTCGCCGCCTGCGTGAACGTGATCCCCGGCATGCTCTCGGTCTATGCCTGGAAGGGGGCGGTGGAGCGGGGCACCGAGGTCGTCGCCCTGATCAAGAGCCGGGCGGCGCTGGCCGACCGGCTCACGGAGGCGCTGAAGGCGCGCCATCCCTACGAGACGCCGATCGTGCTTCACCTCGCCGTCGCCGGGGCCGACCCGGACACCGCGGCCTGGATCCTCGCGGAGACCGGCGATCAGGCGCCGCCGACCGGGTAGCTGCGCCCCTTCCAGGTGGCGGCGCCGGCGCGCTTGGCCCGGAGCAGTACGTTCCACTGGATAGCGAGGGCCACCAGGACCGAGGCCGGGTGCAGCGAGATGGTCGCGAGGGGCTCGCGGGTCGCCAGGGTGATGGCCGCGCGGGTCGCCAGCGCGACCGCGCTGCCGGCGAGCGCAGCCGCCAGGACCACGCCGGGCGCGCCGGCGAGCAGCGCGAGGCCGAGGAGGATGAGGGGCAGCACCTGCCCGCCGAACAGGAGCAGCGTCCAGACCGGCAGGGCGCGGGGCGTCGCGAGGCCCTCGTGGGCGTTCTTCGAGAACCCCGCCCAGGCATCCGCGAAGCCCGCATACATCCGGCAGGCGGCCAGCGACTCCCCGGCGACGAGGTCGGTGCGGTAGCCGGCGCCGCGGAACAGGCGGGGCAGGCGCACGCCGTCGTGGAGGGTCGTGCGCACGGCGCCGTGCCCGCCCGTCGCCAGGTAGGCGTCGGCCTCGACGAGGACGAGCTGCCCGCAGGCCGCGCCGAGGGACGGCCGGCCGGAGGCCCGCATCATCGCCATCGGCAGGAAGCCGAGCAGCAGGAAGTTGATCATCGGCACGGTGAGGCGCTCGCCGAGCGTCCCCATGATCTGGCGCGGCACGCCGCTGACGAGGGCGGCCCCGCTCGCCCGCGCATGGGCGGCGAGCCCGGCGGCCCCGCCGGGGCGGAGGCGCACGTCGGCATCGATGAAGAGCAGGCGCGCGCCCGCCGCCTCCCCGGCGAGGTGGGCGCAGGCGTGGTTCTTGCCCGTCCAGCCCTCGGGCAGGGCCGGCACCGGCACGAGGCGCAGGCGGGCATCCTCGGCCGCGATGGCGCGGACGATCTCGGCCGTCGCGTCGGTCGAATGGTCGTCGCCGACCAGCACCTCGACCCCGACGCCGGTGCTGGCGAGCGCCGCCCGCACCGTCCCGGCGATGTTGCCGGCTTCGTTGCGGGCGGGGATCAGGATGGAGACGAGGCCCTCCGCCGCGCCGCCCGCCGGGGGCCGCAGGATGGCGAGGTTGGCGGCCGCCAGCGCGGCGGGCAGCAGCGCCAGGGCGAGGCCGAGGAGCGCGAGCCCGAGGAGCGCGAGATCGAGGGGTTCGAGGCCGAGGGATTCCAGGCCGGGGAATGCTGGGCCGAAGATCATGGCGCCGTCTCCTCGCTCGCTCCGGCCCCCGTGCGGTGGGCGGGGTCGAAGCGGCGGCCGGACAGGGCCGCCCGCACCCGGCGCCAGGCATCGTAGACGCCGCCGACGCCCTTGGCACCCGCCAGGAGGCTCGTGAAGCGAGCGGGCTCCCGGCTGATCACGTCGGCGCTGAGGGCGTCGAGGGTCCGGGTCAGGGCGCCCTCGAGGTGGGCGAGGCGCTCCGGGCGGGGCAGGGCGGCGAGGTCGCGGCCCCGCAGGGGCGCCCCGAAGGCCGCGAAAGCCTCCGCCCCGCGCTCGTCCCAGTGGGCGTATTCGAGGGCGAGGGGCACGAACAGCGCGTCGGGCGCGATCTCGGGCAGGCGGGCGACGCCGGGGCGCAAGCCCAGCGGACGGGCGCGCACGTCGGCGAAGCGCCCCTGCGCGGTGACCCACAGCATCCGCTCCGGGCGGGCGAGAATCCTCCGGGCCGCGGCGAGGAACTGCGCCCCCCCGCGGGGGCTGTCGAGCTCCACCGGGAAGGCGCCGATGCGGCGGAACACGCCGTAGCGCGCGAGCATCACGGCATCGAAGGGCGCGTAGCAGGCCCGGTCGGGATAGAGGCGGCCGCCGAGCACGATCAGCACCACCGCGTCCCACCAGGCCGGATGGTTGCAGTAGACCACGATGGGCCCCGGATGCTCGACCGCCGGCGCCGCGCCCCAGCGGGCGACCCGCACGGCGTTGAGGTGGCGCCGCACGAACCGTTCGAACCAGGGCAGCATGAAGCGCCAGACCAGGGGCGAGCGCTCGGGCTCGACCGGCGCGCGCCGCAAGGCGCGGCCATCGGGATCGGACACGCTCACGTCGCGGCACCCATGGCGCCCGCTCCCGGGGCCAACCCCCGCCGCAGCCCGGCGGAGGCGTCCGCCGGATCGGGCGCGGCGCGGGCCTGCCGGTTCACCGGCGCGTCCGCGGCGGGCGGGCTCACGCCGTCCGGCGGAGCGTGCCGCGGGCATCCGCGTCGTGCGCGTCCGCGGCGATCCAGCCCGACATCATCACCATCGGCATGCCCGGGCCCGGATGGGCGGCGCCGCCCGCGAGGTAGAGGCCCCGCACGGCCCGCGAGCGGTTGCCGGGCTTGAAGGCGCCGAGCACCTTCCCGTGGCTCGCGAGGCCGTAGATCGCCCCGTTCAGCACCCGGTAGCGGTCGTGGATGTCCTGGGGCGTGAGGTGGCGCTCGACCACGATGCGGTCCTCGAGGTCCGGCATCCCGGCGGTGCGCTTCAGCTTCTCCAGGATCACCCGGCGATAGGCCGGGAACATCGCCGACCAGTCGTGGTGGGGCCGCAGGTAGGGCGTGTGCACGAGGACGTAGAGCGCCTCGCCGCCCTCCGGGGCCACGGACGGGTCGGTAGAGGAGGGGGCCGCCAGGTAGGCGGTCGGGTCCGGGGCGGGCTCGCCCTTGTTGTAGATGTAGTCGAACTCCTCCTCGGGATCGCGGGAGAAGACGAAGTCGTGGTGGTTCAGGTGCTCGTAGCGCTTGTTCAGCCCGAGGTAGAGCACCACGCCCGAGCAGGCCGGCTCGAAGCTCTTCTTCTCGTAGGTCCGGCCGACGTCGCCCCCGACGAGCTCCCGGTAGGTGCGCACCGAATCCATGTTGGAGATCACCGCGTCGAAGGCCGTGGTGCCGGCCTCCGTGCGCACGCCCCGCACCGTGCCGTCGCGGACATCGAGGCCGGTGACCTCGGACGCCGGCCGGAGCGTCGCGCCGAGCTCGCCCGCGAGCCTGGCGAGCGCCTCCGCCACCGCGCGGGTGCCGCCCATGGGGTACCAGACGCCCTCGGCCGTCTGCATGTGGGCGATGGCGCAGAGCACGGCCGGCGCGCCGTAGGGCGAGGAGCCGACGTACTGCACGAAGTGGTCGAGCATCTGCGCGAGGCGCGCGTCCTTCACCTTGCCCCGGATGGTCGAGGCGACGGAGGCGTGCATGCGCAGGGACAGCACGTCCCGGAGCGTGCCGGGGTTCATGTTGGCGCGGATGTTGATCGTGTCGAACAGGTCCTCGACGGGTTTCCAGAAGAAGAACCGCTCCGAGACGCCGTGCAGGTGCTCAGAGACCGCGATGAAGCGCTTGTAGCCCTCGCCGGCGCCTGCCCCCGGCGCGAACCGGTCCATCTCGGCGGCCATCGTGGCCACTTCCTGCATCAGGTCGATGCGGGTGCCGTCGTCGAAGAAGCAGCGCCATTGCGGGTCGAGGCGGCGCAGGTCGAGGTAGTCGTGCACGTTGCGCCCGGCCTCGGCGAAGATGCGCTCCAGCACGCGCGGCACGGTGAGGATGGTCGGCCCCATGTCGAACCGGAACCCGCCCTCGTGCAGCACCGCGGCCTTGCCGCCGAGCCAGTCGTTCTTGTCGTAGAGGGTGACGCGGTGCCCCCGCGCCCCGCTCACGCAGGCCGCGGCGAGGCCGCCCAGACCGGAGCCGATGACGGCGACCGAAGAACCACCGGATTGCATAGCGCGTCACTCCCGGCGAGACCCGAGCCGCCGACACCGAATAAGCTAGACCGGCCGAGCATCGGGTCAACGCGCTAACCGGTCGCGCCCGGTGTGAGACGCGAGCCGGATTGGATAACTTCAGTCACGCCCGAACTCGATGGCGTCGAGCAGGGTCCGCAAGGGCGGGTTACCATGTGCGGCCCGCAGAACGGAGGCCTCGTCGAGGCGCGCCGCGAGTTGCATGGCCGGCAGGCCCTTGCGGTAGTCCGGCCAGCGGCGTCGCAGTTCGTCCGCGGCGCGCAGGCTGTCGCCGGGCCGCAGGGCGGCGCATCCGTCGAGGTGGCGCAGCAGGAGGGCCTCGTGGCAGGGCTCCTGCCAGATCAGGAGCAGATCGTGACGTCGGGCGAGGCCCTCGATCCGGGCATCGCGGTCAGGCGACAGGCCGCACTTGTCGCTGTCCAGAATTAATGCCCGGAAGGCATAGATTCCGTTCCTATTCGCTCGGTGGCGCATCGCCTCAACGGCCCGCTCCACTAGCGCCAGCGGATCGCCGGCGCCCGGCTGGAGCACGACGCCGTCGATGTGGACGCGGCGGTGGCGCAGCTCGACGATCCGGCCGAGCAGCGCCCCGTAGCTGCGCTCGCTCTCGCCCTCGCAGCCGAGAAAGATGCGCCGACGCTGCGGGATGCCGCGCGGCGGCATCAGCCGATCTGCGGAACGGCGCCGAAGCTGCCGCCGAGATACTTCTTGTAGAAGTTGTCCTGACGCTTGATGCCGGTCACGTCGCGCAGGCCGTAGACCGCCGTGCGGCCCCGCGCGTCCTTATCGCAGAAGAAGACTTCGTCCTTCGACAGGTCTTCGAGGAGCGAGGCGTTGTGGCAGGTCATCCAGAGCTGCGCGTCGTGGGGATTGCGCTCGGGATCGTGGAACCAGCGGACGATCTCGGGGAGGATCATCGGATGGATCGCGGCGTCGAGTTCGTCGAATATGGCGACCCCACCCCTAGTAAGCGCGCTTAGTAAAAGTGGATACAATTTTATAAATTGACGAGTCCCATGACTTTCTTGGTGATGCAGCATCGGTCTATGGAGACCAGAATGTTCATATATTGGAAATGGACCATCTGGACCCGATAATATTTTCATAGAATTTACGCCAAAATCGAGCCTTTGTGCGTCTTTATTGAAATTATCGACAAACCACGGGAAATCAGTATATAACTTCAAAGCTCCACGATCAGTCAAATCAGATTTCTCTGTTAAGATATTCACGATGGTGTGCGCAGCCCATTCAACGGCCAGCTTTGCATAGGGGTGATCAAGCTGCGCCAGAGTCGCAATTGCGCTGGCGTCCGGGCGAAGCACTTTATTGAGTGCCTGACGATACCCCGCCAGCCCGAACGCTTTTCCTGCCTCAATAGTCCCATCGGCCTGACGTTTGAAGAGTTTGACCTGCCGCACCGAGTCCGCGGGCCTGTAATGCAGGGACTCGCCCAGTACACTCACGCTCTGATCACCACCGAGCCAAACTTCGTAGACGTACTCGCAAAATGGTGCCGTTGGATCGTTAATCCGGCTGATATCCTCTATGCCGCCCAGATGTGCGGCGATCCGCGTCGGCGCCCGGAGCGCCTCGGCCTCGTTGAAGCGCTCGAACGGCAGCGGCGCGCCGCGCGGATTCGTGAAGCTGTGCTGCAGGAACCAGGCGAGAAAGGCCGGTGCCTTGAGGAGGTTCGACTTGCCGGACGCATTGGCGCCGAAGAAGGCCGTCACCTTCGGGGCCCGCGCGTCCGCGCCGCGCCAGATCGGCGCCAGCCGCCCATCCCGGTCGTCGGCTCCCGCGCGGACGGTCAGGTCGACGACCTGCGTGTCGCGGATCGACCAGAAATTCTCGACTTCCAACCTGTAGAGCATCACGCCGATCCGCTTCGGGCGCGATGATGAGGATGTGGAGAGCACAAATCAACGGAAATTCGACGCTTCTGCCCTTTCAGAGCCCGTTCGATGGGTCGATCCCGCCCGCGACCTCATCCTGAGGTGCCCCCGAAGAGGGGCCTCGACGGAGCCCTCCAGGGGTCGCGCGAGCACTGGAGGGCTCCTTCGAGGGCCGCTGTGCGGCCGCCTCAGGATAAGGTCGCGCCGGGGATCCAGGGGGCGGTAGCCCCGTCGATCGATGTGGCCAGACGGGCCCTCACGTCGCCCGCCGCGCCACGAGCGCCAGCGCCAGGGCGAGACTCGCGCCGGCCGTCGCGGCCAGCACCCCCCAGGCCGGGAGGGCGGCGGCGAGGCCGTCGCCGAGCGCGCCCTGGTAGGCCTCGATCGCCCAGGCGTTCGGGGTGAGCCAGCCCGCCTGCTGCAGCCAGGGCGGCATCAGGAAGCGGGGCACCATGCTGCCGCCCACCGCCGAGAGGAGCAGCACCCCGAAGGTCGCGGCGAGGTGGGCCTGCTGGCGGGTCGCGGAGGCCGCGCAGGCGGCGAGCGCCAGGCCCGCCGCCATGGCGGCGACGAGGCCGGAGGTGAGCGCCCAGGCGAGCCAGTGCGGGCCGATCGCGACGCCGTAGAGGAGGGCCGCGGCGCCGAAGATCAGGCCGGCCTGGACGAAGCCCTGCAGGGTCAGGAACACGAACTTGCCGAGGACGATCACGGAAAGCCCGCCGGGCCCGGCCGTCAGCCGGTCGGCGAGGCCGGACTGGCGCTCGTCCACGAGGGAGAGCGCCCCCTGCATGGCCGCGAACAGCAGGAACACCGCGGTGATCGCGCCCGCGTAGTAGGCGACGCGCTCGTTGGCCGCCCCCGCGGCGGTGCTGACGCGCTCCACCAGGGCCGCGAAGCTGAACGGCTCCTTCTTGGCCCGCTGCTCGGCGAAGGCCGCGTCCAGGAAGGCGCGCTCGTCCGCGCCGATCTTGCCCGTGCGCTCCACGTCGGCGACGATGCGGGAGAGCACCACGTCGGGCAGGGCCTCGTTGAGCACCCGCTGCAGCTGGCCGAGAGCGATCGGGCTGGCGAGCGCCTTGGCGGGGCTCTCCACCAGCGCCACGGGCTGGCCGGCCGCCGCGCCGGTGGGCGGCGCCGCGAGATCGCCCCGCAGCACCAGGGCGACGTCGACCTCGCCGCGGCGCACGGCCGCCACGACGTCCGGCAGCCTCTCCGCCCGCAGCACCGTGACGCGCAGCGACGGGTCGGTCTCGAGGGCCTGCATCAGGCGCTCCGTGCTCGCCGTCCGGGCGAGGTCGGCGAGGCCGAGGTGGATGCGGATGCGGTCGCCGATGGCGCCCGAGAAGATCGCAGCGAAGATCGAGAAGATCACGGTCGGCAGCACGAAGGCCATCACCAGCGCCGCGCGGTCGCGCACGAGGCTGAGGAGCATTACCCGGAAGGCCGCGCCGATCATCGGGCGCCCGCCGTGCGCAGGGCCGGCGCGGCGACCGGGCGGGGCGCGAGGGCGTCGAGGTAGAGCGCCTCGAGGCCCGGCGCCCGCACCCGCACCTCGCGGGCCGGCACCCCCTGCGCCCGCAGGGCCCCGAGCAGCGCCGCGCCGTCGAGCCCCTGGGCGCCGCGCTCGGCGGCCCGCCAGGTCAGGCCGGTGTCGACGGGCGAGAAGCCCATGCGGCGGAGCGCCGCCTCGCCGCCGGCGTCGGGGGCGAGGCCCAGCGCCACCTCGTGCTCGGGCGGCCCGGTCCGGATCCGGGCGAGGAGCGCGGCGAGGGAGCCTTCGAGCACGATGCGTCCCTGAGCCATGACGACGACCCGGTCGGCGAGGCGCTCCGCCTCGGCGAAATCGTGGGTGGCGATGAGGATCGCGGTGCCCTCCGCGTGCAGCCGCGCCAGCACCGCCTGGATGGCGGTGCGCGCCGCGAGATCGACGCCCTGCGTCGGCTCGTCGAGGAGCACGAGCCGCGGCGCGCCCATCAGGCTCGCGGCGATGTTGGCCCGGCGCTGGTAGCCGCCGGAGAGCTGGCCCACCACGCGGCCGGCGACGTCGGCGACGCCGGCACGCTCCATCGCCTCCGCGACGGCGCCCCGCCGGGCCCGCCGCGGCAGCCCCGCGAGCTGGGCGAAGACGCCGAGGTTCTCCGCCACCGTGAGCCGGGGATAGAGCGCGATCTCCTGGGGCACCCAGCCGATGGCGCGGCGGGCGGCGCGGACCCGGTGGGGATCCTCGCCCGCCACGCGGACGCGGCCCGCCCCCGGGGCGAGCCGGCCCGCGACGAGGCGCATCAGCGACGTCTTGCCGGCCCCGTTCGGGCCGAGGAGCGCCAGGGTCTCGCCGGCGCGCAGCGCGAGGTCGACGCCGTCGAGGATGCGGCGGCCGCCGAGCTCGAGGACCGCCGCCTCGACCCGGACGAGGTGCGGTTCGGGGGCCCCGGCCATCCTGGGGTCAGCGCCGCGGCAGGGCGCGGGCGAGGCGCAGGCGGATGGCGGCACCCGGCTCGGTGAGGGTGAAGGCCGCGCGGGCGAAGTCCGGGCGTCCCTGACGGCCGGCATCGCCCGAGAACCCGTAGGGCTCCACCGGCAGGCCGAGGCCGGTGCGGTCGAGGCGGCCGTTGCCGTTCCGGTCCTGGAAGGCCGCCACCGCGTAGGTGCCCGGCGCCACGCCCCGGAACACGAAGGTCTGGCGCCCGCCCGCCGGCGGCGCGTCCCGCCCGTCCCGGCAGGCGGCCTCCGAGAGGCTGCCCTGGCACAGGGCGACCAGCACGGGGCCGCCGTCGGCCTCGGCGCCGTCCACCGTCACCTCCAGCGTCGCGGCCCGCGCGGGCCCGGCGATCAGGGCGAGGACGGCCCCGATGCGGGCGGCTCTCACGATACGGGCGGTTCTCAAGTGGCCTCGCCCCCGGCGGCCAGCGGCGCCGTCTCGGGCAGGCCCGCGGCGTCGGCCGGCACCCGGACCCCGGCGAGCTCCTCGAGGACGAGCCGGGCGGTGATGCGCGCGCCCTCGTAGATCACCGGCAGGCCGGAACCCGGATGGGTCCCCCCGCCGACGAGGTAGAGGCCGGGGCCGAAGCGGTTGTGGGGCCGGAACCAGAGCATCTGCATCAGGTCGTGGGCGAGGTTGAAGGTCGCGCCCTCGTGCACCGTGAAGTCGTCGCGCCACTGGCTCGGATCGACGATGCGCTCGTAGCGGATGCGGCCCTCGATGTCGTCGAGCCCCAGGCGCTTCAGGCGCTCCAGGACGAGAGCCCGGTAGCTCGCCCGGGTCGCCGCCCAGTCGATCCCGGCCTTCAGGTTCGGCACCGGCACGAGGACGTAGAGGGCCGTGTGCCCCGGGGGCGCCATGCCGCCGTCGGTGAAGCCCGCGTGCTGCACGTAGAGGGACGGCCGCATGGGCAGCGTGCCCTCGGTAATCTCGCGGATGTTCTCCTCGTAGTTCTCGGCGAGCAGGATGGTGTGGTGCCCGAGGCTCGGGGGCATCGCCCCCTCGATGCCGAGGTAGAGCATGAAGGTCGAGCAGGAGAGCCGGGCCTTGGCGATCTTGGCATCGCGCCAGCGCGGGCGCCGCGCCTCCGGCACCAGCTCCTGGATCGCCTTGGCGAAGTCGCCGTTGATGACGACCGCGTCCGCCGCGAGGTGCTCGCCGCCCGCCACCACGCCGTTCGCGTGCTTGCCCGCGAAGGTGACCTCGTCGACGGACTGGCCGAGCCGGATGTCGACGCCCATGCGGCGGGCGAGCCCCGCCATCGCCTCCGAGACCGCGCCGCAGCCGCCGACCGGGTGGTAGACGCCGTGCTCGTACTCGAGGAACGAGAGGATCGTGAACAGGCTCGGGCAGCGGAACGGCGACATGCCGAGGTACTTGGTCTGGAACGCGAAGGCGAGGCGCACCCGCGGGTCGGCGAAGTAGCGCTTGAGGTCGCCGTCCACGCTGCGGCCGGGATGCAGGTAGGGCAGGGCGGTGAGCATCGCCGGGGAGGCCATGCTGCGGAAGCGGTGGAAGGCCTGCTCCAGCACCGGCTTGAAGTACTTCAGCTTGGTCCGGTTGTCCGCGAAGAAGCGCCGGACGTTGCGGGCGTCGTCCGGCGCGATGCGGGCGACCTCGGCCTCCAGGCGGTCGAGGTCGGCGGTGGCGCGGATCTCGCCGGAGATGCCGTCCCGCCCCGCGGCGTCGCGGCCCTCGAAGACGAGGTGGTACTGCGGATCGAGGCGCTCCAGGCGGACGTGGTCCTCCAGGCGCTCCCCGCAGGCCGTGAAGATGTCGGCCAGGATCTGCGGATAGAGGAAGAAGGTCGGGCCGATGTCGAACCGGTAGCCGCCCGGCGCCGTCACGGTCTTGGTGCGGCCGCCGACGCTCTGGTCCTTCTCGAACACCGTGACGTGGAGGCCGGCCCGGGCCAGGAGGAGGGCGGTCGCGAGCCCGCCGGGGCCGGCCCCGACGACGACGACCCGTTGACCGGACAGGGTCCTCAAGCCATCACGCGACTGAAGCAACGCTCTCGACTCCCGAATACCGTCCCGGCCGCGCGGGCGGGCCGCCCGTTTCCGCCACTGGGAACCCGCATTGGGAACCCGTTCGGCGGCCTGCGGTCAAGCTAGGCCGCGGGACGCCCAGGGCAATTGCCACCGATTGTCGCGCTTGGGTTGCGGTGCCGCGGAGCTACGCAGTCTCCGCCGTGCAGACCGGCCCGCGCCCGAGGCGCGCGAGCCTGTGCAGCGCGAGCGCGCCCGCCGTGGCGACGTTGAGCGAATCGAAGCCCGGCGCCATCGGGATGCGCACCGTGCGGGCGCCCCCCATCAGGGCCTCCGGCAGCCCCGGCCCCTCCGTGCCGAGGATGAGGAGCGCCCGGTCCGGGACCGGCAGGTCGGCGAGGTCGGTCCCGCCGCGGGGGCTCAGCGCCAGCGGGGTCAGGTCGTGGGCGGCGGCGAGCGCGAGCCAGTCCGCATCCGTCCCCGCCGGACCCTTGGGCAGGCGCCCGAACGGGGTGATCAGCGCGGCCCCGGCCGAGACGCGGATCGCCTTGCGGTAGAGCGGGTCGCAGGTCGCGGCATCGAGCAGCACCGCGTCGGCCCCGAAGGCCGCGGCGTTGCGAAACAGCGCGCCGACGTTGTCGTGGTTCGTCAGCCCCGCGAGGCCGACCACCAGGGCTGGCGCGGGGGCGGGCGGCAGCAGGGCGGCGACCTCCGGGTCGGGGCCGCGCAGGCCGACCGCCAGCACGCCCCGGTGGATCGGGAAGCCCGCCACCGCGCTCATCACCGGCTTGCCCGCGCAGTAGACGGGCGGCAGGTTCGGACACGCGTCGAGGAGAGGCTGCAGGGCCGCAAGGCGCCCGGGCGACAGCAGGATCGATTCCGTTCGGAAGCGGGCGCGCTCCGAGAGCATCGTCCTGAGCGTGACCTCGCCCTCCACGATGAAGCGGCCGGCCCGGCCGACGAGGTCGCGCTCCCGCATCGCCGCGTAGGCGGCGAGCCGCGGGTCGGCCGGATCCTCGATGGGGATGGGGGCGTGGAGCATCCGCCTCAGCCCGATCGTTGCGGGCTCAAGGTTTGTTGAGGAGCGGCTGGTATCGCTGGCGGCACGGGTGTGGGGGAGCTCAAGGGATGTCGTCGGACAGGATCTGGCAGCGCTACGGCGAACAGGACCCCTATTACGGCGTGCTGACCCTGGAGCGCTACCGCCGCGGCAGCATCGCGGAGAACCGCGAGGCCTTCTTCGCCTCCGGCGAGGCGCAGGTGGCCGCGGTGCTGGCCCGGGTCGAGGCCGCGGTCGGGCCCGTGCGCCGGGGCCACGCCCTCGATTTCGGGGCAGGCGTCGGCCGCCTCTCGCTGCCGCTCGCCGACCGGTTCGCGCGGACCACCTGCGTCGACGTCTCGCCCGGGATGCTGGCCGAGCTCGCCCGGAACGCGGCGGGCCGCGGCAACGTCGCGACCGCGGACAGCCTCGCAGGCGTCCCCCCGACCCTGGACTTCGCCCTTAGCCTGATCGTGCTCCAGCACGTGCCCGTGGCGCGGGGCCTCGCGGCGATCGCGGGCATCTACGAGCGGCTGGCTCCCGGCGGCGTGCTCGCCCTGGAGGTACCCGTCTCCTGCAGCCGGACGCGGGCCTGGCGCCTCGTCCGGCGGATCCGCGACCGGGTCCCCTACGTCCAGACGGCCTGGAACGCGCTCCGCGGGCGCCCGCTGCATGACGGCGGCATGCAGATGAACCTCTACGCCCTCGACCGGATCGCGGGCGGCCTGTTCGGCCAGGGCGCCGCCTCCGTCACGCTGCTGCCCTCCGCGCCGGATCCGGACTTCGCGGGCGTGGTGGTGGTCGCCCGGAAGCCCTGAGGCCAGCCTCAGCTCCCCGCGCGGCCGCCCATGCGCATGGCGAGGGGGTCCGCCTCCTCCTTCCGGGGCACCTTCACGAGGGCCTCGCCGTCGAGCACCACCTCGCCGGCCACCGAGCAGGTGCAGGTGAGGCGGGCCCGGCGGCGCTCCGGCACGAGTTCGGCCACCGTGACGGTGACGTCGACGGTGTCGCCGATCCGCACCGGCGCGCGGAAGTTCAGGGTCTGGCTGATGTAGACCGCACCCGGCCCGGGAAGGCGCGTGCCGAGGACCGCGGAGATCAGCCCGGCCGTGTAGAGGCCGTGGGCGATGCGGGTGCCGAAGGGGGTACGGGCCGCGAAGTGCTCGGACAGGTGGATCGGGTTGCGGTCGCCGGTGATCTCGGCGAAGCCTACCACGTCCGAGGAGGCGATGACCTTGGTGAGGGTCTCGGACAGGCCGACCTCAAGATCCTCGAAGTAGAGGACGCGCAGCTCGGGCAACATCGGCGATCTCCCCGTATTCAAAATTCAATCATTCCCGCACCAGATCGCCGCGAACGTACGGCAATCCTTGTGCGGGGATCCTGTCGTGCTGGGTTCGTCATGGCGCGGCCTGACCCCGCATCCTGCTCCGCCTCGCATAGGCGGGCGCCCAAATCCAGAGCACCGGGCCGTGATTTTCTGCGGGCTCGACAGCGGCGCCCGCTTGGGCGATGAGCTTGGGCGATGAGCCTGGGCGATGAGGCGGCCCCCGCCCCTCTGGCCGCGGCGTGACGGACGCGTGACCGATCCTGCCCCCTCCCGACCTGTCCTCTCGCGCCCCGCCCCCGGGCCCGGCCTGCGCCCCGTCGTCGCCCGCGTGGCCGCGCTCAACCTCGGCTATTTCGGCATCGAGATCGCGGTGGCGCTGGCGATCGGCTCGGTGGCGCTCATCGCCGACAGCCTCGACTTCCTAGAGGACGCGGCGATCAACCTGCTGATCTTCGCGGGCCTGGGCTGGAGCCTCGCGAACCGTGCCCGCCTCGGCACCCTGATGGCCGGCATCCTGATGGTGCCGGCGCTCGCCACCGCCTACGCGGCCTACGAGAAGGTCTCGGACCTGACGCCGCCGGCCCCGCTTCCTCTGACGCTGACCGGGCTCGGGGCGCTCGCCGTCAACCTCACCTGCGCGCTGATGCTGGCGCGCCACCGCCACGGGGCCGGCAGCCTGACGCGGGCGGCCTACCTCTCCGCCCGCAACGACGCCTACGCCAACCTCGCGATCATCGCGGCGGGCCTCGTCACGGCGCTGCATCCCTCGCCCTGGCCGGACCTCGCGGCCGCCGCCGGCATCGCGATCCTCAACGCGGATTCGGCCGGGGACATCCTGCGGGCCGCCGCGGCGGAGCGGCGGGCGGCGCGGGCGGCCAGCCAGGCAGCGAGGCAAGCGGACGCCCCCGGCGCCGAAACGCCGTTCCGATAGGTTCCGATGCGCCTCTTCCCGATCTCCGACCTGCACCTCGAGCGCCGCCGCCTCGACCTGATCCCCCGGCCCGTGGCAGCCTTCGACGTGCTGGTCTGCGCCGGAGATCTGCACGAGGGCCGGCCGGACCTCGGCGTCTCGGCCCTCCTCGCGCTGGCGGACGGGCGCCCGGTCGTGCTGGTGCCGGGCAACCACGAGCACTACGCGCCGACCGGCGATCCCCGCACTGCGCCGGAGCTGCTCGCGGCGCTGGAAGCCGAGGTCGCGGCGGTCAACCGCGGGGGCCCGCGCATCCACCTGCTGCAGCGGGGCGCCGCCACGGTCATCGACGGCGTGCGCTTCGTCGGCACGACGCTGTGGAGCGACTGGTCCCTCGCGGGCCGTTGGCTGCGGCCCGGCACGCCGGACCGGCCGGACGACCCCGTCGCCTACGCGGCGGCGCGCATGACCGACCCGGTGACGGGCTCGCGCGAGTACCGGGGCTCGATCCGCAAGGGGGACGGGACGGCCTGGCAGCCGGCGGATGCGATGGCGGCCCACGCGGAGGAGCGGCGGCTCCTCCTCGCGGCGCTGGCCGCCCCCCATGACGGCCCGACCGTCGCGGTGACGCACCATCCGGCGGGCCCGCAGGCGGCGGACGCCTTCCGGGAGGCGCCCGGCGTGCCCTGGTGGGTGCCGGCCTTCTACGCCAGCACGGTGCTGGAGGACCTCGCCGACCCCGCGCGCCCGGACCTCTGGGTGTCGGGCCACTTCCACGCCGGGCACGACCTCGCGCTCGGCCGATGCCGCTGGGTGGCGAACCCGGTCGAGGGCCGAAACTTCGACGCCGGTCTCGTCGTAGAGGTGGGGCGGCCCGCTTGACGCCGGGGCGCATTCGGCGGCCCCTGACGGGGCGCTTGAGCGAAGCCGATGTCCGGCCTCGCGAAAGCGATCGAGCGGACATCGAACGAGCCGCGCGACCGGGAGGAACCTTCATGAACCACTTCATCGCCGTCGTGCTGGTCTGCGCGAACGGCATTCCGACGGAGGGCTGCACCGACGACAAGGCCGTCGAGGTGCGCAAGGTGCGGGTCGCCAACGAGCTCGGCTGCGCCAGCGGCTGGCAGGAGATCATCGCCCGCACGGACCTCCGCGAGGAGGTGGGCAAGACCACCTACCTCAAGACGGAGTGCAGGCGGGTCAAGGACCCGCAATGAGGCGGGTCAAGGACTCGCAATGAGGCGGGTGAAGGACCCGCAGTGAGACGGGCGCGGGCCGCCTACTTCTCGTACTTGATGTAGGCGAAGCGCGGATCGGTCGGCGTGCCCTCGAGGCCGGCCCCCTCCAGGCCGGGCTGCCAGGAGACCACCTCCTCGATCTTCCGGGCGAGGGCGAAGTCCTTGTCGGTGATGCCCTTGGCGGCGTGGTTCATCAGGCGCACCTCCACCCAGGCGTAGGAGGCCGTGAGATCGGGGTGGTGCCAGGCGGCCTCGGCGAGGTGGCCCACGGTGTTGATCACCATCAGCGTGCTCTTCCAGCCCGCGGTCTTGTAGGTGCGGCGGATCCAGCCGTCCTCGTAGCGCCAGCCGGGCAGCTCGGCGGCGAGCCGCGCCGCGATCGTCTCGTCGTCCAGTGCCCCTTCGCGCCGCTCGGCCATCGCGTCCTCCCGTGGTGCCGTGATCCGGCCGGAGACTGCGACGCCGTGGGCCGGGGTGCAAGGGCGGAGCAAGGGCGGAGCAAGGGCAGGGCGAGGACGGGCCGGCGCGGCGGTATGCCCAAGGGACGCAGGCGGGAACCGGAGGGCGGCCCCTCGGCATAAAGCATGAGCTTCGCGCCCATGGACGGGCGCGGCGCGACATCCTATGGACAACCGCAACGCTGCCGCCCGCACGTCCGGGACCGGCCGAGAACGCACAGGGAGGAGCCACCATGCTGTCACGGCGCGGATTGCTCGCGACGGCGGCGCTTCTGCCCCTCACGGCCTCCCTCGGCCCGCGCCGGGCCCGCGCGGCGGGCGAGACGGTGCGCCTCGGCAGCCTGCCCTTCGGCACCGCCGCCTGGGAGGCGGCCGTCATCAAGGCCCGCGGGCTCGATGCCGCCAACGGCTTCACCCTCGACGTCGTGAAGCTCGCGGGCAACGACGCCGCCCGCATCGCCTTCATGGGCGGCCAGGTCGACACCATCGTGGGCGACCTGCTCTGGGCCGCGCGCCTCGGCAACGAGGGCCGGGCGGTGCGCTTCATCCCCTACTCGACCACCGAGGGCGCCCTGATGGTGCCGGGGGGGAGCCCCGTGAAGGGTCTCGCCGACCTCGCCGGCAAGCGCATCGGCGTGGCGGGCGGCCCCCTCGACAAGAACTGGCTGCTCCTCAAGACCCAGGCCCGGGACGCGGCGGGGGTCGACCTCGAGACCAAGGCCGAGATCGCCTACGGCGCGCCGCCCCTGCTGGCCCTGAAGCTGGAGCAGGGCGAGCTCGATGCCGCCCTCCTCTACTGGACCTACTGCGCCCGCCTGGAGGCCAAGGGCTTCCGGCGGGTCATCGGGGCCGACGACATCATGCGGGCCTTCGGGGCGACGGGCTCGGTGGCGCTGATCG
Organism: Methylobacterium sp. A54F; assembly: GCF_053346035.1. NCBI lineage: Bacteria > Pseudomonadati > Pseudomonadota > Alphaproteobacteria > Hyphomicrobiales > Methylobacteriaceae > Methylobacterium > Methylobacterium sp. A54F. The sequence continues at coordinate 208,946 of NZ_JBKFBF010000008.1, forward strand.
GCTACCTGTTCGAGGGCCGCACCGTCGATGCGAAGCCGGAGGCGGTGGCGGGCTTCGTCCGCGCGTCCCGGGCCGCCAAGGACATGCTGGCGAGCGACCCCACGGCCTGGGACGTGGTGCGCCCGCTGATGACCGCCGAGGACGAGCCGACCTTCGAGGCGCTGAAGCGCGAGTTCCTGGCCGGCATCCCGCGCCGGTCCATCGCCACGGAGCGCAGCGACGGCGAGCGGCTCTACGCCGTGCTCTCCCGCCTCGGCGGCGAGCGCCTGGTCGGCGCCGGCCCCGGCCTGCCGGCGGGCCTCTACTTCGACGGCGCGAAGAACGGCTGACGCGTCCATGGCCGAGCCGACCCAGCGCCGGGACGGGCGCCGCTAGATGGGCCTGCTGACCCGTCTTGTCTCGGTGCTGGTCCTGCTGGGGGCCTGGCAGGCGGCGGCCCAGTTCGCCGACGCCCGGCTGCTGCCGGCACCCCTCGCGGTGGCCGACTTCATCTGGCGGGAATCGGCCACGGGCGAGCTGTGGCGCAACGTCGGCGTCACCCTGCTGCGGGTGGCCGTCTCCTTCGTCCTCGCGATGCTCCTCGGCGTGCTGCTCGGGGTGGCGCTCGGGCGGCTGAAGTCCCTGAACCTCGCCCTCGACACGCCGCTCCTCGTGCTCCTCAACACGCCGGCCCTCGTCATCACGGTGCTGGCCTACATCTGGGTCGGGCTGAACGAGGCGGCGGCGGTGCTGGCGGTCGTCCTCAACAAGCTGCCGAACGTCGCCGTGATCGTGCGCGAGGGCGCCCGCGGCCTCGATCCGGGCCTGGAGGAAATGGCCCGGACCTACCGGTTCGACCGGCGCACCTGGGTGGCCCACGTGCTGGTGCCACAGCTGCAGCCCTTCGTGGTGGCGGCCGCCCGCTCCGGGCTCTCGCTCGCCTGGAAGATCGTGCTGGTGATCGAGCTGCTCGGCCGCCCGAACGGCGTCGGCTTCGCGATCAACTTCTACTTCGTCCAGAGCACCAACGTGGCGGCCATCATCGGCTACAGCGTGGTCTTCATGAGCGTGATGATCGCCATCGACATCCTCATCCTGCAGCGGCTCGAGGCGCATGTCCGGCGCTGGCGCTGAGGGGGACGGCGGCCCGTCGGCCGCCCCGGTGCTCAGCGCCGCGATCCGCCGCAAGGTCTACCGGACCGGCGGCGGCGAGCCCGTGGAGGCGGTGCGCGACCTCGCCTTCACGATCCCGCAGGGCGAGATCGTCTGCCTGATCGGCCCCTCCGGGGCGGGCAAGACCACGACGCTGCGCATCCTGCTCGGCCTCGACCGGGACTACGACGGCACGGTCGAGCCGGATCCGGGCGCGGCGGATGCGCGGCTCGGCATGGTCTTCCAGGAGCCGCGGCTGCTGCCCTGGCGCAGCGTCGAGCAGAACGTGCGGCTCGCGCTCCCCCGCGGGCGGCGCGGGCGCGACCTCGACGCGCTCTTCGCGCATCTCGGCCTCGCGCCCTGGCGCGGGCGCTTCCCCGGGGCGCTGTCCCTCGGCATGCAGCGCCGGGTGGCGCTCGCCCGGGCGCTCGCCCTCGATCCGCGCCTCCTCGTCCTCGACGAGCCCTTCGTGTCCCTCGACGACGCGGCGGCCGCCTCGCTGCGCGGCCTCGTGGTCGATACGGTGGATCGCCTCGGCATGAGCGTGCTGATGGTCACCCACAACATCGCCGAGGCCCTCGCGATCGCCGACCGCCTGCTCCTGGTCTCGCCCCGCCCCGCCCGCCTGATCGGCACCGAGCGCCTCGCCCGGCCCCGGCCGGAGCGGGACCGCGCCTTCGCGGAGGCGACCCGCCGGGACCTCGCCGCGCGCTACCCGGGCGTGATCGCCGACTGAGGGAGCCCGCGGGGCCGGCCTCAGTTCGTGAGCTGCGCCTGGAGGCTCGTCTGCGCGAACATCTTGGCGAGCGCCGCGTCGATGGCGGGCCCGTCCGAGGCCTCCGCGTACCAGCCCGGCGAGGCGCAGGCCTGGAGGTTCGGGGCGATCTGCGCGGCGTAGGGCTGGACGAGCGCCTTGTAATTGTCGTCCAGCGCCGCCGAGCCGTTGGTGGGGTTGGCGAGGATCGGCAGGAAGGTGGTGTAGATCACCCCGACCGTGATGTTCGACCGCTTGTAGGCGTCGCACACCCCGGGGTCGAAGGCCGCCGTGCAGTGGCCCGAGGTGCAGGCGCCCTTCACGTCGCGCAGGCCGTCGGTGACGATGAACAGGAAGGCCTTCGAGGCCGCCTGGCTGCTGCCGTCGCCGCTCGCCGGGATCTTGCCCCTGAGGGCGTTCAGCGGCTCCGTGAAGAAGCTGTCGCCGGTGCCCCCGCCGTTGTTCGGGCCGAGGTCGATGGCCCTCGCGGCGTTCTGCAGGGTGACCCAGTTCGAGGTCAGCGCGGCGAGCTCCGTGAGGCCGGAGGTGGTGGCGTTCGCCGAGGCCAGCCCCATCGCGTAGAGCCCGATGCGGTAGTTGCTGGTGCCGAGGTTGGCGGCGTCGGCCTGGGCCGTGGTGACCGTCTTCGACACCGCGCTCTGCAGCACGTCGATGCGCAGCTGGATCGAGGCCGCCTTGGCGACCGCCTGGTAGCTCTGCGCGAGCGCGCTGCCGTTCTGGGGCACGTGGCAGCCGAACACGCAGCCCTTGGCGGACTTGTTGCCCGCGTCCTTCTCCATCTGGAGGATCCGGCCGAAGAGCTGCTTGGCGCCCGCATCCGTGGAGGCGAGGCCCATCGACTGCGATACGTCGAGGGCCATGTAGAGGTCGGTGTAGAGCGGCATCGAGGCCGAGGACTTCGCGGTGCCGATCGAGCGCAGGGTCGAGACCCCGAACAGGCCGCCGATCGCGGTCCGGGTCGAGACGTCGAAGGCCGCGGCCGCGAGGATCGTCTGGCCCCTCTTGGCGAGCGTCACGGTGCCGCTCACCGCCGTGGTGCCGGTGCGCGCGACGTGGGCCCGGAACAGGGCCTCGGCCCGGCTCTTCGCCTCCGTGAAGGCCGCCGCCACCGCCGCGTCGCTGCCGTCCGACTGCTGCACGAGGTTCTTGGCGACGCCGCTGGCGTAGAGCGCGGCGGCGTCCGCCGCCGTCTGGCAGGCCGTGCGGGCGTTGAGCAGGGTCCCGAAATCGACCGCGAGCCCGACGCCGCCGAGGAGCGGGACCGCGAGCACCGCGAACACCAGCGAGACGTTGCCGCCGCGGGCCCGCGCGGCTCTGAGGGGGAGGAAGGAGGGGGTCGGCATCGCGGGGGCGCCTCGCTCTAGAAGCCGGGGCAGTTGGTGGGGGCCTTCACCTGCGTGACCTGCCGCGGCCGGAAGTAGGCGGAGCGGCGGAACCGGTTCGGGAACGGGAAGGCGATGGGGAAGAGCGGCTTGAAGAAGACCTCGACGTCGACGACGACGAGGGAGACCGGCCCGAAGGCCGAGGCCGGCAGGGTCAGCGCCGTGGTGGCGGCGCCGTCGGGCGCCGGCAGCAGCACGCCGCAGGGGCGCAGACTGCCCGACAGCGCCCGGCTGAAGATCGTGGCGGCCGCGTAGGTGCAGCTCACGGTGCAGGTCGGCTGCGTCCTGGTGAAGGCGACGCTGGAGAGCGTGACGTTGGCGAGCGCCGGCAGGTCGGTGCTGCCGATCTGGCGCCCGTAGGCCAGGATGTCGGGGTCGATCAGCGGCGCGCTGCGCAGGAAGCCGTCGATTGCCGCCTCGGTCAGCGGCACCGCGTCCTTGGTCTGGGCCTGCGAGACGAGCTCCGCGATCGAATCCGCGACGAAGCTCGCCCGGTTGGCCGCCGTGACGGCCCGGCTGGCATCGACGGAGCCGAGCAGGATCACGACCAGGATCGGCGCCAGGATGGCGAACTCGACGCCCGAGAGTCCGGCGCGGCAGGCCACCAGGCGGCGGACCCGTCCGATGAGCCGTCCGGCAGAGAGTCCAGCAGAGTGTCCGGCAGTGTCCGCCTGGATCGTCCGGCGCATGGTCAGCAGCCCGCCTGCGCGCTGCCGGTGGCGATCGAGAACGGCTCGTTGGTGATGAGGTTCGTGGAGCGCAGGACCATCGCGCCCGCCGCGGCCCCGCCGAGGGCCCGCTGGAGGAAGCCGCCGACGTTCATGAAGCTGTAGGCGACGTCGATGAACAGGATGTCGCCGGGGCCGCCCAGGCAGTAGCTGGTCTTCTGGGGGTCGAGGTTGACGGCCGCGAGGGCCGGCACCCCCTGCTGGATGAACGGGTAGATCTTCGCGGCGCTGAGCCCCTCGCCCGCCCGCGCCACCGTGGTGACGCTCACCGTGATGCTGCTGCAGGCGAGCGGCATCCGGAGGTTCGGGCACAGCATGGTGGTGCGGAACTGGTCGGCGCTGAGCGCCTGCGCCTGCGCGGCGCCGGTCATCACGAGGCGGGAGGCGCTGCGGGTGGCGTGGTCGAGGGCCTGCTGCGCGAAATGGTAGAGGGCGACCTGGAGGATCACGAAGACGAAGCCCAGGAACGGGACGGCCGTCAGCGCGAACTCGACGGCGGCGGCCCCGCCCTCGGCGCGGGCGAACGCGGAGAGGACCCGCCGCCCCTGACCTGACCCTGATCCCCGAACGCGCACACCGGCCCCCGCCCTGCGGCAGGCATCCGGCTTCGACCCGCTGCAGTTGCGCGAAAGCTATCCGGCAACCCTCAAAGTCAGGTTAAACCGATCGCCGGGGGTTGCTCGGCCCGACAAAGGGCCTCGAAGCCAGTGTTCAACTCTTGGTTGTACTGGTCGGCAGCCCCGTCACTCCGCCCGGGCGTCGACGTCGAGGCGGTCGAGCACGGCGGCCGGCGAGCCGGCGGTGCCGAACTCCGCGAAGCCGAAGCCGCCCGCATCCTTGGCCTTGGCGGTGACCGTGAGGCGGCCGGGCTTCGTCACGAACTTGCCCATCGCGGCGCCGATCGCCCGGGCGGCCGGGGAGTTGCCGAGGATCACCGGCACGCCGAGCACGCTCGCGGTGACGTATTCCCGCCGCAGCTCGTCGGGCTTCAAGCTGAGCACCTTGGACTGCGCGTCGATGAAGCGCTCGAACAGGCCGCTGTTCTCGATGGTCAGGTCGAGGGCCTTGGCGGTGGCCGAGAGCATGGCGAGGCCGGCGGTGGCGCCGTCCGGGTCGAACAGCTCCGGGCCGATGCCCCCGAGGGTGCCGGTGAGCCGCACCGTGCCCATGTCGCGGCCGGCGAGCGAGATCTCGCGGACGCTCAGCTCGCGGCGGGCCTCGTCCCAGGCCGTGTCGGCCACGAGGTCGAGGTCGAGGTCGCGGTAGCCGAACGCCGACAGGGCGCCGAGGCCCGGCAGGGTAGCCACCGTCGCGGCCGGCAGGCTGAGGCCCGTGAGGGCGAAGCGCCCGGCGCTCGGCACCCCGTCCTGCGGCGCCCCGAAGGTGAAGGCCGCCTCGCGCAGGCCGACATGCACGGGCTTCGGCGCCTCGGCCTTGCCGGTGTCGGGCTTGCCGGTGTCGGGCTTGCCGGAATCAGCCTTGCCGGAATCAGGCTTGCCGGGCTCCGGTCTGCCGGCCTCCTTCGGGGGGCCGGCGATCGCCGCCGACAGGGGGTCGCGGGCGCTCTCGCGGCCGCGCGGTGCCGGCCGCGCCTCCCGGAGGGGGAGGCCGGGCGCCGCGGCCTCCTCGCGGGGCAGGTCGATGCCGATGTCCTTGAGGGTCAGCGTGCCCATCGCGGGGGCGAGGCGGCGGAGGTCGTCCTCGGCGGGCTTGGCGTCCGGCGCGGCGAGGCGGCGGAGCGTCGCCACGGTCGGGGCCAGGGAGAAGCCGGAGAGGGCGGCGCGGCCGGCCTGCACGCGCAGGCCGCCCTGCGCGAAGGCGAGGCCGTCGAGGCTGACCGACGCCTCGGGGCCGGCGCCCGCGTAGGCCATGCGGGCCGCCTCGAACAGCACGGGCGCCTTGCCGCGGGTCTCGCTGACGCTGAGGCCGGTCGCCTCCAGGCTGCCGAGCGCGGCGGCCTCGATCAGGTCGGCGGCGGCACCGGCCGCCCGCGTGCGCTCGGCGGGCGCCGCGTCCTCGGGGGCGCCCCGCGTCGCGGCCTCGAGGGCGCCGCTCCAGCCGCCGGGGACCTGGCGGCCGCCGAGGTCGCGGCCCTCCAGCCGGGCGAGCTTCACGGTGGTGCCGCCGTCGTCGGTGTAGACCACGTCGGCGACCGAGACGCCCGAATAGACCTGCTGCACCGGGCCCTTGCCGTCCCCCGCCACGCCGTAGAGGCGGGCGAGCGCCGTCAGGTCGAGGCCGGTGGCGTGGACGGCCCCGTAGGTGCCCGAGCCGTTCTCGCGGCCCCCCGTCACGGTGATCGCGGCGCCGCTGGCGGTAAGCTCCGCGATCCGGCCCGCCCGCACGTCGCGGGCGGTGACGTCCCGGTAGACCACCACCTGCCGGGCGGGCCCGGCGCCGGCATGCTCGGAGCGCAGCTCCGGGATCGTCAGGCTGGCGGCGTCAAGGCGGGCGAGCCGGGTCGCCCAGGGCTCGGGCGCGTCCGGCCGCAGGATCGCCAGCAGGTCGTCCTTCGAGAGGCGCGTGCCGCTCACCGTGAGGCGCGGCGCCCGCAGGAGCGTGGCGCCCAGCGGCAGCGCGACGTCGGCGAGCGTCACGTCCTGGACCGCGAAGGCGGCCTCCTGGGCCCGCGCCGGCGTAATCAGAGCCGAACCGGGGCCCCAGCCCGGTGCGAGGCCGGAGCCGGCCAGGAGGGCGAGCGCGCAGACGGAGGCGAGCGCCGCGGCGCGGCGGGCGTGGCCCTCAGGATGGGTCATCGTCGGGTCCGGATCGCAGGGCTGGCAGGTGGGTGGGGCGGGCAGGGAGGCTGACAGGAACGGTGTTCGAACGCGGCACAGCATCCGTGCCGGTTTTCGCCGACCCTGGCAATCGCGGCGCGCGCCCGCGCGACGCGTCGCCACGCGGCTGTCGTGCGGCGGCAACGATCGGCCCCGGCGCATCCCGCCGTCCCGAGGCGGCGGGGAGCCGGCGGGCGCGGGTCCTCAGAGCGAGAAGGAGGTTCCGCAGCCGCAGGAGGCGGTGGCCTGCGGGTTCTCGATCTTGAAGGATTGCCCGATCAGGTCGTTGACGAAGTCGATGGTCGAGCCCGCCATGTACTCCAGCGAGATGGGGTCGATCAGGACGGTGGCGCCGTCCCGCTCGACCGCGACGTCGTGCGTCTCGCGCGAGCGGACGATGTCGAAGGCGTAGGAGAAGCCCGAGCAGCCGCCGCCGTTGACGCTGACGCGCAGCGACGTGCCGGGCGGCTCGGCGCCGGTGATCTCGTTGATGCGCTTGGCGGCGCGGGGCGTCAGGGTGATATCGGCCATCTCTCGAAACCCGGGGGCAGCGCAGGGTTCGGTCGCGCGGGCGATTGCCAGCGGCCGTCCGGCCCACAAGATATGGAGAGACGCCCGCCACCGCAACGCGGCGCGGGGGGACTCCCGGGCCGTGGGCGTTCGGGACAGCGGGGACATCATGGCCTCAGGCGGAGCGCGGCGTGCGGCAGACCGGTGAGCGCTGGCGCGCGCCCTACGCGACGGACCCGGCCGCGACCCGCGGCCGGCTGATCCCCGAGGCCGCCTCGCCGACCCGCAGCGACTTCCAGCGGGACCGCGACCGCATCATCCACTCCACCGCCTTCCGGCGCCTCAAGCACAAGACCCAGGTCTTCGTGCACCACGAGGGCGACCATTACCGCACGCGGCTCACCCACACCCTGGAGGTGAGCCAGATCGCCCGGGCGCTCGCCCGGGCGCTCGGCCTCGACGAGGACCTCGCGGAGGCGCTGGCCCTCTCCCACGACCTCGGCCACACCTGCTTCGGCCACACCGGCGAGGACGCCCTCGACGCCTGCATGGCGGGCTTCGGCGGCTTCGACCACAACGCGCAGGCCCTGCGCATCGTCACCCGGCTGGAGCGGCGCTACGCCGGCTTCGACGGCCTCAACCTCGCCTGGGAGACCCTGGAGGGCCTCGTCAAGCACAACGGGCCGCTGCTCGCGGCGGACGGGCGGCCGACGCCCCGCTACCGCGCCGCCGGCATCCCGGCCGCGATCCTCGAATACGACGCGCTTAACCCCCTCGACCTCGCCCGCTTCGCCGGGCCGGAGGCGCAGGCCGCCGCGCTGGCCGACGACATCGCCTACGATTCCCACGACCTCGACGACGGCCTGCGGGCGGGCCTGTTCGACCTCGCCGACCTCGCCGAGGTGCCGTTCCTGGCGGGGCTCCTGGCCGAGATCGAGGCGCTGCACCCGGGCCTCGAGACCTCGCGGCGCATCCACGAGCTGGCGCGCCGGGTGATCACCCGCTTCGTCGAGGACGTGATCGCCGAGGCCGGCCGGCGGCTCGCGCACCTCGCCCCCGGCGACGTCGGCGCGATCCGCGCCGCGGACGCCCCCGTGATCGCCTTCTCGGAGCCGATCGCCCGGGCGGATGCTGAGATCAAGCGGTTCCTGTACGCCCGCATGTACCGGCACCCCGGGGTGATGGCCGTGCGCGCCCACGCCAACGCGATCGTGGCCGACCTGTTCGGGGCCTTCCGGGCGGACCCGGCCGCGATGCCCGAGGAGTGGCGCGCGGGCCTCGCGGGGGCGCCGGAGGACAGGGTGGCGCGCCGCATCGCCGACTACATCGCCGGGATGACCGACACCTACGCGGTCCTGGCCCACCGGCGCCTGTTCCGCACGACCCCGGACCTGCACTGGAGCCCGGAGAGCCGCAGCCTGCCGCTCGCCGAGCCCTGAGGGCTTTCGCGGCGCGAGCCCTGAAGGCTCTCGGGGCGAGCGCGCCGGGCCACGATCGACCGAAACCGCTCCCGCATCCACGTCAATTGTCGGGGTCGCGCTAAGCCTTCCCTCAGCCTCGACGTGGGAGGATCCGGCATCGCAGGCCCGAACCCGAAGCGCTCCGTTGCCGCAGCCACGCCCCGCCGAGACCGACCCGACACCGCCAAGCTCCACCCCGACCTCCACCCCGACCTGCGCCCCGACCCCCGCCCAGGCGGCCGCCCCGCGGCGCCCGGCCCGGTCCTGGCTCGGCCGGGCAGGGGGCGGGGAGCGCCGGACCGGCGAGGTCGGCGAGGACATGGCCGAGGACATGGCCGAGGCGCTGGCCGGCATGCCGGCGCGGCAGGGCTGGCGCCTCGGCCTGCCGCCGCGCCTCGAAGCCTTCTACGAGGCGGAGACCCGGGCCGCCCGCACGCGCCACATCCGCGCCGCGGGGCTCGCCGGCATCGCCTGCCACGCGGCCATGGCGGCGCTGCTCTGCCTGCTCCTGCCCGACGTGCGGGATCTCGCCCTCGGCCTCCTCGGGGGCCTCGACCTCGCGGTCTTCGCCCTCGTCCTCGCCGCGCTGTCGCGCCCGCTCCCGGGCCGGCTGCGCGAGGGCCTCGCGGCGGCGGCCGTCGCCTGGGCGGGGCTGACGGGCCTGTTCGTCGTCGCCGCCAGCGCCGCGCCGCTCGCCACGCACGGGAGCGGCGGAGCGGCCCTCGTCCTGGTGTTCTGCGCCACGATCTTCCACGACCGCCTGCGCCCCGCGGCCGCCGTCTGCGCCTGCCTCGTGCTGGCGAGCGCGCTGCCCGCGCTGCAGCCGGCCGGCGCCTCCCTCGACCTGCGGCTCTGGCTCACCCTCAACCTCGCCGTGACCGCGCTCTGCGTCCTCGGAGGCATCTACCTGCAGGAGCGGAGCCGGCGCCGCGCCTGGCTCGACGGCGTCCGCCAGCGCCTCGACGGGCAGGTCCTCGCGCGTGCGAACGCCCTCCTGCGCGACATCTCCGCCCGGGACCCCCTCACGAACCTCGCCAACCGCCGCAGCTTCGATGCGGCGCTCAGCCACGGCATCGCCGCCGCCAAGGGCTGGCTCGCCGTCATCCTGATCGACGTGGACCACTTCAAGCTGTTCAACGACCGCTACGGCCACCCGGCCGGCGACGCGTGCCTGCGCCGGGTCGGCGAGGCCCTCTCGGGGGAGGTGCGGGCCGCCACCGACACGCTGGCCCGCTACGGCGGCGAGGAGTTCGTGGTGGTGCTGCCGGGCCTCGACCCCGCGAGCGCCCGGCGGCGCGCCGAGGCCCTGCGCGCCGCGGTGGCCCGTCTCGGCATCCCGCACGCGGACGGGGTCGGGGGCATCGTCACGGTGAGCGTCGGGGCCGGCGTCGGCCTCGCGCCCCTCGGCCTGCGGCCCGACGCGCTCCTCGATGCGGCCGACGCCGCCCTCTACAGCGTCAAGCGGGCCGGCCGGAACGGCATCCGCGTGCGCACCGACGCCCGCGTGCTGGCCGAGGCCGGCTGAGGCGCGCGCCCGCGAAACCGCCGGTGTGGCCCCGGGGACGCGTGACTTCCCAGGCGATCCGCGGATATCGTCCGCCCCGCCTCGGGCCCTCGCGCCGCGGGGCGGGAGGGGGCCTCGATGCTGAACTTCTTCAAGCGCTCCGGGCTGACGGAGGCGCAGCGCCGGTCCTGGGACCGGGACGGCTTCCTCGCCCTGCGCGGCTTCTTCCCGCCCGAGACCGTAGCGGCGGTCAACGCGGAGGTGGCGGGCCTCCTGGAGAACCGCGACCGCTACCCGAAGGTCAGCGTCGACATCTTCCACGGCAGCGAGGCCGGCAAGCGCCTCAGGATCGCCGACGTGCCCGACGACGCGCTGGCGGGCCCTGTGAAGATCAACGACCTGTTCCTCGATTCCGAGATCGTGCGGGCCTGCAACCTCGACGAGCGCCTCGCGGAGATCCTGGGGGAGCTGCTCGGGGGCGACCCGATGGTCTGCAACTCGCTGAACTTCCTCTACGGCAGCACGCAGACGGCCCATTACGACAGCTGGTTCATGCCGCCGGCCGTGAAGGACAAGATGCTCGCAGCCTCCGTGTGCCTCGACGAGAACGCGGACGACAACGGGCCGGTCTTCCTCTACCCCGGCACGCACCGGATCCCGCCCTACGTCTTCCCCCACGGCGGCATCGCCAAGCTCGACGCGGACCTGGCGCCGGCGCTCCGCTACATCGAGGAGACGACCCGCGGCATCGAGCCCGTGACCTTCTACGGGCAGCCCGGCGACGTGCTGATCTGGCACGGCCAGGTCCTGCACGGGGGCAGCCCGATCCGGAACCGGGCGCGCACGCGCCGGAGCCTCGTCACCCATTACTGGCGGGCGAAGGACGAGCGCGCCGAGCGCCGGGTGAAGCTGACGCGCAACGGCTACATGCTGAAGCGCGCCCACCAGGAGGCGGCGCACTGACGCGCCCGGCCGCCGCGGCCCGCGCATGAGCCCGGCCGAGATCGACGCCCTCCGGCAGCGCGCCGAGGCCGCGGAGGCCGAGGTCGCGCGGCTGCGGACGGAGGGCGCCGCCGAGCTCGCCGCGAGCGAGGCGCGCTACCGCACGCTGTTCGAGGCCATCGACGAGGGCTTCTGCATCATCGAGTTCCTCGACGGGCCGCACGGCCCCGCGAGCGACTACGTCCACGTCGAGGCCAACCCCGCCTACGCGCACCACGCCGGCATCCCGAACGTCGTCGGGCAGCGGGTCCGCGCCATGGTGCCCGGGGAGGCGGCGGGCTGGGTTGAGCTCTACGGCGGCGTGCTGCGCACGGGCCGGCCGATCCGCTTCGAGCGCGAGCTCGTCGCGACCGGGCGCCACCTGGAGCTCGCGGCCTTCCGGATCGAGCCGGCGAGCCGCCGGCAGGTGGCGGTGCTGTTCCAGGACATCACGGCCCGCAAGCGCGCCGAGACCGCCCTGCAGACCCTCAACGAAACCCTGGAGCAGCAGGTCGAGGCCCGCACCGTCGCGCTGATGCGCACCGAGGAGGCCCTGCGCCAGTCGCAGAAGATGGAGGCGGTGGGCCAGCTCACGGGGGGCCTCGCCCACGACTTCAACAACATGCTGGCGGGCATCGTCGGCTCGCTCGAGCTGATGCAGACGCGCCTCCTGCAGGGGCGCATCGGCGACCTCGAGCGCTACATCGGCGCCGCGCAGGGGGCGGCCAAGCGCGCGGCCGCGCTCACCCACCGGCTGCTCGCCTTCTCCCGCCGCCAGACCCTCGACCCCAGGCCCACCGACGTGAACCGCCTCGTCGCCGGCATGGAGGAGCTCGTCCGCCGCACGGTGGGGCCGTCGGTGGCCGTTGAGACCGTCGCGGCGGGCGGCCTGTGGTCGACCCTCGTGGACCCGAGCCAGCTCGAGAACGCGCTCCTCAACCTCTGCATCAACGCCCGCGACGCCATGCCGGAGGGCGGGCGCATCGTGGTCGAGACCGGCAACCGCTGGCTCGACCACCGCGCCGCCCAGGAGCGCGACCTGGAGCCCGGCCAGTACGTCTCCCTCTGCGTCTCGGACAACGGCACCGGCATGAGCCCGGACATCGTGGCCAAGGCCTTCGACCCGTTCTTCACCACGAAGCCCATCGGCGCGGGCACCGGCCTCGGCCTCTCGATGATCTACGGCTTCGCCAAGCAGTCCGGCGGGCAGGTGCGGATCTACTCCGAGGTCGGCGCCGGCACGATGGTCTGCCTCTACCTGCCCCGCCACCGCGGCCCCGCGGAGGAGCCGGAGCCGCCCCCGGACCCCGGCGCGGCCCCGCGGGCCGCCAAGGGCGAGACGGTGCTGGTGGTCGACGACGAGCCCACCGTGCGGATGCTGGTGACGGAGGTGCTGGAGGATCTCGGCTACGCGGCCATCGAGGCGGCGGACGGCGCCGTGGGCCTCAGGGTGCTGCAGTCGGACGCGCGCATCGACCTGCTGATCACCGATGTCGGCCTGCCCGGCGGCATGAACGGCCGCCAGATGGCCGACGCCGCCCAGGTGACGCGGCCCGACCTCAAGGTGCTGTTCATCACGGGCTACGCCGAGAACGCGGCCCTCAACCACGGCCACCTCGGGCCCGGCATGCACGTGATGACGAAGCCCTTCGCCCTCGACGCCCTCGCGACCCGCATCCGCGGCCTCATCGAGGGGAGCGGCTGACAGGCCGGTCCATCGAACTCGTTCCGCTCGATACAATATTGATTTACTGCAACGCAGTAGATCTTTAGCAAAATGCATATTCAACTTACAGTAGTCTCGACGGAAGTACGGCTCTTCTTCATAGTTGGTCGCTGGGGCAAAAGCGCGAGTCACGAAGACCGGCGGCACTGACAATGCCCCAGGGGGCTATCAACATGAGTACGATCAAGGGCACGCTCGGGGCCGACACGCTCGAAGGGTCGAGCGATGCCGACCTCATCCTCGGGTACAAGGGCAACGACCTGATCACCGGATCCGGCGGCGCCGACGCGATCTACGGCGGCCAGGGCTTCGACACCGTCTATGGCGGGCAGGGCGGCGACACGGCCTACGGCAACCGGGGCAACGACGTCGTCTACGGAGACCAGGGCAACGACCTGCTCCTCGGCAACTCCGGCGACGACCGGCTGTACGGCGGCGCCGATGCCGACACCCTCTTCGGCGGGCAGGGCAGCGACACGCTGTACGGCGGACAGGGCGACGACGTGATCACCGGCGACCTCGGCAACGACGTGCTGTCGGGCGACCTCGGCGCCGACCGGTACGTGTTCGGGCGCAGTTCCGGCGCGGACCTCGTGGTCGGCTTCTCCCAGTCCTCGGGGGACCGCCTCGACCTCCAGGGCCAGACCTACACGGTCGGCACCTCCTCCACGGGCAACGCGCTGCTGACGCTCTCGGGAGGCGGCACGGTGGAGCTCTCGGGCGTCCAGGCGAGCGCGGTGAACGCCGGCTACTTCGCCTGATCCCGGATCCGCTGCCCGCAAGCGACGGTCCCGGTCCCAGGGGGGGACCGGGGCTCAACGCCCGCCGAACCGGGCGAGCGCGCGGCCGATCCGCAGCAGAAGCAGCTCCGAGGTCCGCTGCAGGTGCGGCTCGCGGGCCTCGGTGAGGTCGCGATGGGCCGCGATGGCGTGGCCGGCCGCCCGGACGAGGGGCGGCGAGGCCTCCACGATGCGGTCGCGCACGTAGGCGGCCTCGGCGAGGCCGGTGGGGGTCACGTCGAGGACGAAGCCCCGCCCGCGCACCGGCGCGCCGGCCTCCGCGACGTCGAAGCACCCGCGCTCCAGGACCCAGCGCGGCGGCTCGTCCCGCACGCGGACGCGGTACTCGGCGACGTAGGAGCACCCCTCCGCGGCCGCCGTCGCGATCAGCCCCTCGACCACGGCGCGGTCCTCCAGGTGCGTCCGGCCCCGCAGCAGGGCGGCGGGCACGCCGAACCGGCCGATCTCGGGCGGGATCCCGAACAGCTCGGCCGCGGCCGCGCCGACCCGCACGGTGTCGGCGCGCAGGTCCCAGACCCAGCCGCCGAGCGAGGCCGGCAGGTCGGCGGCCTCCGGGGCTGCCGGTCCGGATGTCCCTGAAGGGTCGCGGGGCATGGGCGCCAGGCCGAGCGCGAAGCGCGCTCCAGGGGCGGCAGGTTAGCATTTGTTAAGACCGTTTCCACAACCTTGACGTGCACAAGCTCTGCGGCAGCCTGCCGCATCGCCGGGCCCGCCCTGCGCATGGCCCCGTGTCCGAGCGTCAGATCACGGCCTCGATGAGGCCGAGCGCCTTGGCTTCGTCGGCCTCGATGTACCAGTTCTCGGGCGCGCGCCGCAGCACGTCCTCCAGCGCCACCGCGGAGCCGCGCACCAGGTTGGCGAAGCCCTCGTTCTGGATCGCGATCGAGCACTCGATCTCGTGGAGCGTGGCCTTGACGGTGGCGATGCAGCTCGTGAGGGGGCCGTCGAGCACCACCTGCTTCTTCAGCTTGCGCTCGTGGACCATCAGGCGGGTCCCCCGGGTGAGGTAGCGGTTCGGCCGCGCGAAGAAGCTCATGAAGGTCGTCCCGGCGGAGTAGATCGCGGCCTTCCCGAGGAACACGAACCGCCGCTCCGGCGACACCTCGCTGTTGAAGCGGATGTCCTCGCCCATCATCCGCGCAACCTCAGGGTCCCCGCCGAGGGTGGTCAGCTCGACCACCACGAGGTCGAGCTCGGACGCCGCCGTGAGCTGCCGGCGGAAGTCCCGGTACATGTCGTCGTTGACGGGCCCCGAGAGCAGGATGGCGGGCGTCCGGAAGTCGAAGGGCGCGAGCGGCTTGATGTCCATCGGACGGCATTCTCCGGGCCCGCGGCGGGTCGGCGGGCGGATCCGCGAAGCTGGCGGGCCCGGCCGCCGAGGCAAGCCCCGGGCCGCCGCTTCCGGGTCGTGAATCGTGGGGCGCCTCAGGCGCCCCCGATGCCGGTCGTCACCTTGCCGGTGCCGCCGCAATCCGGGCAGGGCGCCGCGTCGAGGCGGCCGGAGCCGCCGCAGCGCCCGCACAGGTTCTCCCCCGTCCCCGGCGTGCCGGGGGGCGCCTCGTCGCCGGGTTTCGGGGTCTGGTCGGTCTCGGCCATGGCGCATCTCCGCTGGGGCCTCGGGCCGGGGTCCCGGCGATCCCCCGGGATCGGCCACCGCCCGGGCACCCGTGGGGAACCGGGCTCACGGGGCAGCGTTCCGGGCTGGCCGGGCAAACGCGCCGAACGAACCGGTCAAGAGAACTCCGCAAGCAAATCCGCGCAATCGGAACCGCGAGGGCAGATCCCCGAGCGTTGGAACGCCGACGCGGCCCGATTTCGCCCAATCCTGCCCAAGCAACGACGGGGTTGCGAGCTTCGCCGACTGCATGGCCAGGACCAGCGCGGCCCCGCCGCGATGAAACCTATGCGTGCGCAAGGTGTTGAATCCCCGACACGCCGACCTGATCGGCAAGGAGACCGAATGAAGACCTTCGCGACGCTGAGCGCCCTGGCGCTCCTCACGGCCGGCCCGGCCCTCGCCCAGACGAGCCCGGCCCCCACGGCGCCCCGCTCGACCGGGACGGTGGTCCAGGGACAGCCGAACACCACCGGGAACGATCCGAACGTCGTCGTCTCGCGCGGCGCCACGGGCGCCGGCACGGTCACGACCGATTCGGCGGCCGGCGGCAATGCCGGGCAGCCCGAGCGGCCTCTGCCGCAGGGCAGCGCCAGCGGCAGCGGCTCCCGCTGACCGCAGATTGTGTCGCCCGGGGCGGATTAACCCGCCGGGGCGGCGCGTCTCACCTTATGTCCCATCCCAGGGACGACAGACTCCGCCTTCGCCCGCCCGGCCCCCCGCCGCGGCGGGCGCTTTCGTTTCGGCCCGGTTCCGTCCGGGCCCGGTTCGGTCCTGGCCCGGTTCGGTCCTGGCCTGGTTCGGTCCTGGCCTGGTTCGGTCCTGGCCCGCTTCCGTTCGGGGCCCGCCCCTGGCACCCTCCTTGCTGCGTCGCGCCCGGTCGCGCCGCGGCCGATCGGGGAGCCCGTCATGTCAGCGCCCACCTCGCCAGCGCCCCTCTCGCCCGCAACCGCGGGCCTCGCGGCGCCCGGGGAGCCCGCCCCGTCCGCCCGTGCGCCGCTCTGGACGTCGCTCTTCGCCCAGGTGGTCGCCGCCCTCGTCCTCGGCATCCTCGTCGGCGTCGTGGCGCCGGGCTTCGCGCAGGGGCTGAAGGTCCTCAGCGACGCCTTCCTGAAGCTCATCTCGATGATCGTCGCCCCGATCGTGTTCTGCGTCGTCGTGCACGGCATCGCGGGCGCGGGCGACCTGCGCAAGGTCGGCCGCGTCGGCGTGAAGGCGCTCGTCTACTTCGAGGCGATGACCACCGTGGCGCTGCTCCTCGGGCTGCTGCTCGCCTACCTCGTGGGCCCCGGCCACGGCATGAACATCGACCCCGCCACCCTCGACGGGAAGGCGCTCGGCCGCTACGCCGAGAACGCCGGCAAGCTGCAGGGGGAGGGGGTCTCGGCCTTCCTCCTCAACATCATCCCGTCCACGTCCTTCGACGCGCTGGCCCGCAACGACGTGCTGCAGGTGCTGTTCTTCGCGGTGATCTTCGGGGTGAGCCTCTCCCTCGTCGGCGGCGAGAAGGGCCGGCAGGTCTCGGGGATGATCGACGCCCTCGGCGCGGTGCTGTTCCGGGCGATGGGCCTGATCGTGCGGGTGGCGCCGCTCGGCGTCCTCGGCGCGGTGGCCTACACGGTCGGGCGCTACGGCGCCGGGTCGCTCGCGCAGCTCGCCTCCCTGGTCGCGCTGTTCTACGCGGCGGTGGCCCTGTTCGTGTTCGTCATCCTCGGGGTGGTGATGCGGCTCGCGGGCCTCAGCCTGCCGCGCTTCCTCGGCTACCTGCGCGAGGAGCTGACCATCGTGCTCGGCACCGCCTCCTCGGACGCGGTGCTGCCGCAGGTGATGCGCAAGCTCGAGCGCCTCGGCGTCAAGGAATCGACCGTGGGCCTCGTGGTGCCGACGGGCTACTCCTTCAACCTCGACGCCTTCTCGATCTACCTCACCCTCGCGGTGGTGTTCATCGCGCAGGCCACCAACACGCCCCTGTCGCTCGGGGACCTGCTCCTGATCCTCGGCGTCTCCCTCGTCACCTCGAAGGGCGCGCACGGCGTGCCGGGCTCGGCCATCGTGATCCTCGCCGCGACCCTCTCGGCGGTGCCGAGCATCCCGGCGATCGGCCTCGTGCTGGTGCTCTCGGTGGACTGGTTCATCGGCATGGCGCGGGCGGTCGGCAACCTCATCGGCAACTGCGTCGCCACCGTCGTGGTGGCCGCCTGGGAGGGCGACCTCGACCGGGCCCGGGCCGAGCGCGTGCTGGCGGGCGCGGAACCGGTCGACGTGCGCGCCGCCTGACGGCGGCCGGGCCCGCATTCCCTCTGCCCGTCCTCCGCAATCCCCCGTATCCTCCCGGTATCCCCCAATCAGCCGCGAGCATCAGGACGATCATGGCCGGAGCGACCCACAACCTGCGCATCGACGGATCGCGCCTGTGGTCCACCATCCTGGAGACGGCGCGCTTCGGCGCCACCCCGGCGGGCGGCCTCAACCGCCTGACCCTGACGGCGGAGGACGGCGCCGTGCGCGACTGGTTCCGGGACGCCTGCACGGCGGCGGGCCTGACGGTGGGGGTCGACGCCCTCGGGACCCAGTTCGCCCTGCGCCCCGGCCGCGATCCGGGCCGGCTGCCGGTGGCCTGCGGCTCCCACCTCGACACGCAGCCGACCGGCGGCCGCTTCGACGGCGTGCTCGGCACCCTGGCGGGGCTCGAGGTGATGCGCAGCCTCAACGACGCCGGCCTCGAGACCGAGGCGCCGCTCCTCCTCGTCAACTGGACGAACGAGGAGGGCTCCCGCTACGCCCCGGCCATGATGGCCTCGGCGGCCTACGCGGGCACCTTCACGGCCGAGGACATCCTGGCCCGGCGGGACGCCGCGGGGGTCAGCGTCGCCGAGGCCCTCGAGGCGATCGGCTACCGGGGCACGGAGGCCGTGGGGGCCCGGGCGATCGGCAGCTTCGTGGAGCTGCACATCGAGCAGGGGCCGATCCTCGAGGCGGAGGGGCTGACCATCGGGGTCGTGGAGGGCGGGCAGGGCATCGCCTGGTTCGACGGCACCGTGACGGGCTTCGAGAGCCATGCCGGCACCACCCCGATGCCGCGCCGGCGCGACGCGCTCCTCGGCCTCGCCGAGCTCGCGCTGGCGGTGGAGCGCATCGCCGCCGCGCACGGGCCCACGGCGGTGGCCACCATGGGCGAGGCGGCGATCCAGGCCCCCTCGCGCAACGTGGTGCCGGGGCGCCTGCGCTTCACCCTCGACCTGCGCGACCCCGCGGGGCCGACCCTCGACGCGATGGAGGCGGCGCTGCGCGCCGCCGCCGCCGAGATCGCCGCGCGCCGCAACCTCGCGATCGCGATCGACCGGATCTGGCGCAAGGAGCCGGTGCCCTTCGACCCCAGGATCGTCGCCGCCGTGGAGCGGGCGGCCACCGACCTCGGCTACCCCCACCGCCGCATGGTCTCGGGCGCCGGCCACGACGCCTGCAACCTCGCCGCCGCGGTGCCGACCGCGATGATCTTCGTCCCCTGCCGCGACGGCGTCAGCCACAACGAGTCGGAGTTCGCGAGCGAGGCCGACTGCGCGGCGGGCGCGCAGGTCCTGCTCCACACCCTGCTGGCGCTCGCGAACGCGCCCGGCCCGGAGGCTGAGGCGCGGGGCTGAGCGGGGTCCCCTCAGGGGGTACCCGTTCAGCCCCGGGGCGGGAGCGGCACGGCCGCGAGCTCGCGCATCGCCGCGATGGCGAGCTCGGCCCGCGCCGTCCCGGGGCCCGCCCCGTTGCGCGCGAGGGCGACGTAGAACTCGTGGCCGGTCCCGGGCCGGAACGCGGCCTCGCGCAGCGGCGAGCGCCCGAGGTTGAACAGGTCGTCGACGATCAGCCGGAAGCTCGACGGCACGAAGCGCCAGACGTGGACGTCCACGTAGTTCGGCGAGGCCGCGCAGATCTCGAACACCCTGCGGGCCGCATCGAGCGTGGCGTTGAAGACCGGCGCCTCGTCGGACTCGGCCGCCCAGCCGATCCGGCCGCCGCGCAGCATGTCGTAGGCGACGCTGTCGAAGACCGCCCCCGGCGTCGGCTTGCGCCGGGCGTCGAGGTTGGCCTGGAGGATCGCGCCCGTGGTCGAGAGCGGCTGGAACAGGTCGAAGCAGAAGCGCTTGTCCGGCACCGCGAGGACGAGGACGCCCTCGGGCCTCAGGAGCTCCGCGCAGCTTGCCAGGAAGTCGATCAGGTCGGGCGTGTGCTCGATGACGTGGCTCGCCACCACGTAGTCGAAGCGCCCGCGGTGCGGCACGGCCTCGAGCAGCGGCCGCCCCTCCGTGACGTAGTCGACCTCCTCGATCCGGGCGACGTCGACGTTCGGGTCGTTGGCGTATTTCCGCAGCAGGCCCGCGCGGTCGATGTAGTCGACGGTCTCGACCCGGTAGCCGTCCGCCTTGGCCACGAGGGGGTTGTAGCTCGGGCCGATCTCGAGGCCGAGGCCGGCGGCGTCGAAGAGGGAGAGCAGGGTTTCGCGTCGGTCCATGGTGGCGCCCCTCGGGTGTCGGCGGTGACCCTCAGACGGGGTCGGGGAACAGCGCGCTCAGGATCGCGTCGGCCTGCCGCTCCGGCGCGTAGCGCGCGAGCACGGCCCGGCGGCCCTCCTCCGCCATCCCGATATAGCCCGCGAGACCCGGCTCGCGCAGGCGCGCGGTGAGGTCGCGCAGCCGGGCGTCCCAGGCATCCGCGCGGGCGAGCGCGCTGTCGATGCCGTCGCGGATGGCGTCGGCGAAGACCGGCGTCGGCGTGGCGATCGTCACGGTGCCGACGACCGCCGCCTCGAAGAACTTCAGTTCCGACTTGCAGCGCGTGAAGGCGTTGTCCTGCAGGGGCGCGAGGTTGATCTCGGTGGTGCCGATCAGGCGCTGCAGGTTGACGTAGTCCTGGAACGGGTGGGTCTCGACGCGCGCTGCGTGCCGCTCGAGGTGGCGGCCCATCGGCAGGTAGCCGACGAGGCGGACGACGACGTCGGGCTCGTCGTCGAGGAGCCGCGCGAGGGCCGGGGCGACGACGGCGAAGTCGCGGTTGTGGGACGGCGAGCCGCTGAAGTAGCCGATCTGCATCGCGGCGTCCCGCGCGTAGCCCGATGCACGCTTGGCCGCGACGATCCGCTCGGCGATGCGCAGCTGGTCGCGGTTCATGAAGTTCGGGATCACGTGGACCCGGCGGCCCGAGACGCGCGTGATCTGCCCGGCGAGCGACGCGTTGGTGGCGGTCGCCCGGTCGCAGAGCTGCAGCGTCCTGGCGATCCGCCCGACATAGGCGAACCAGTAGTCCCAGCGCCCGCCGGGGCTCATGTCCTCGTCCAGGGACTGCATGACGAGGGGGATGGACTCGACGTCGAAGACGAGGTCGTCCGTGTCGAAGACCACCGCGCGGCCGAGGCGCTTCGCTTGGTTGACGAGCCCCTCGACGGCGAGGCTGTACTGGACCCGGCAGATCACGATCACGTCCGCGGCGGCGGCGATGCGGGGAAACTCGGCCGCGTCGGCGAGCGAGAACCAGGACGCCGAGACCTCGGGCGCGCGGGCCTCGAGCGCCTCGATCATGTTGTGGACACGGTACCGGAAGGTGCTGTTGTCCGGCTCGCCGTAGACGTAGGCGACGCGGCGCTCGCCCGCGATGAGCCGCGCGAAGCGCTCGTCGAAGGCGTGGTGCCAGGGGTAGAAGTAGGCGACCTGACGGACCTGGGCGGTGAACATGGCCCTAGGGTCTGTCGAGGAAGGCGAGGACCGGCGCGAAGGCGGTGGCCCAGTCGCGCGCGAGGCCCTGGCTCTCGAAGTTCGCGCGGCGCCGCGCCCGGTCCTGCGACAGGGCCACGCCCGCCTCCAGGGCGGAGACCAAGCCCGCGACGGACGCGTCGCCGCAGATGATGTTGCGGGAGTACTGGTCGAGCGTCGTCTTGCCCGCGAAGCGGTTCGTGACCGCGACGCCGCCGCTCGCGGCGATGTCCAGCGGCGGGTAGCTCGGGTGCGGGGTGTACATGAGGGACAGGCCGAGATCGACGGAGCGCACCAGGGCCGCGTAGTCCCGCCAGGGCAAGCCCTGGTGGAGGATCGGGTCGACGCCGCCCGACAGGCGCAGCGGCGACAGGTCCTTGCCGACGAAGTGGAACGCCCAGTCCTGGGGCCGGAGGATGCCGGCCACGATCGCCGCGTCGATGGCCTCGATCCCGCGGTAGTACAGGTTCCGCTGGTTGATCGGCCGGGCGTAGAAGAAGAAGTTCCGGCGCGGCCCGCGCTCGGCGTCATCCCAGTCGTAGGAGGCCCGGGAGAAGGCGGGCTCGAACGCGATGCCGACCTCGCGCAGGTGCGGGAGTCCGGTCTCGCACAGGTGCTCGAACAGCAGGCGGCTGTTGACGACGGTGCGCACCGCCGGGTTCGCGAGGACCTCCGCGCACCGCAGCCGCTGGTCGCCGAAGGGATAGAACATCCGCTCGTCCTCCTGGAGGAGGTTGACGACCTGGGCCGGATCGACGGCCCTGAGGGTGTTGCTCATCGTCCACCAGGAGGTGGTGACGAAGATCTCGTCCGGCGCCCTGTCGATGAGGCCGGGCTCGAACAGGCTCGCGAACCGGAACTCGATGCTGTCCGTGACGTCGACGCCGTGGTCGCGGAACAGCTCGGCGATGGCCGTCGGCTGCGGCTCCTCGCGCACCGTCACGACGCGCAGCTTCGCGCCCCGGTGCTTGGCGAGGAGGCTCGCGAAGATCAGCGCCGTCGCGACGCCGCCGAACAGGGAGCCCGCATTGATGCTGTCCGTCACGACGGTGACCCGCGGGCCGGCGGCGGGGTTCGCGTAGGTCTGCAGCGCGACCTCGGAGGCGAACGCGCCCTCGACCGCGTCCCGGACGCTCGAGACGCCGTGCTCGAGGACCCGGAAGGTCATCAGCCCGCTGCGGCGCCCGTGCTTGAGGTAATGGGCCAGCGGGTGGTCCGGCGCGTCCGCGACCGAGGTGTAGGCCGCGAGGTACCGCGAGATCGAGAAGCGCGGTCCCGGATCGTGCAGGTCCGAGGCCGTCAGGAAGAAGTGCTCGACCGGCGCGATCGCGCCGGCCGCCTCCGCCATGTGGTGGCGGGCGTACCATTCGGCGTCGAAGAACGCGTTGGGCTTGAGGCCCGCGGCCGCTCCAGACCGGATGAAGTGGGCGAAGGGCGACTGGCCGGGGGCGATCGCATCCGCGTAGGTGTCCGCGTACCAGTCGGCGTCGAAGAGCGGGCTCGGGTCCCGCTCCTCCGCGCTTCCCGAGCGGATGTAGTGGGCGAGGGCGCTCTGTCCGCTCGCGGCGACGTCCGGGTAGCGGGCGAGGTAATCCGCCTCGTCGAAGTAGGGCGTGATGCGCCGCCCCTCGTCGGCACCGTGCCTGAGGTAGTGGTCGAGGGGGTCCTGGCCCGAGCCGGCGACGTCCGGGTTGTGGCGCAGGTAGAAGTCCGCATCGAAGTACCCGGCGACCTCGTCCCGGGAGAGCGGCCGTCCCTTGAAGCGTCCGGGCCGGGGCTTGCGCGCGAGTGCTCTGGCAAGGCGGCGAACGAACATCATGACCCATCCCAAAGCACGCCAGGCCGTGCACCGCCCCGGACCGGGGCCCTCCGAACACGCGTCCGCTCCGCGCCGACCGGGCGCTCGCGCGCTGGTCCGACACACTTCTCCCGGTCGGATCTGGCGTGGCCCGTCGACGGTGCTCCGCGGGGAATCGGCGCTCGCGCGGCGGGCGCCGCTCCGGTGATGCGCGGGGGCGTTCAGCCGGGCCGTTCCTAGACAGCCCGCCGGACCCTGTCCAGCAAAGCGGCCGGCGCGTACGGGATTTGCGTTCCGGTCGTCCGGAGATCACGCTCGCCCGGGCGGCCCGGCCGGAAGGCACCCCGTCCGGCGACGCGGCAGCAGGAGCCCGCATGACCGACGCCCGACCGCTCACCCGCTTCTCCGTCGCGCCCCTCGCGACGATGACCCGGCGGCTTGCCGACGTCGCTTCGGGGCGGGCCGAGCCCGACCGGGTGATCACCGGGGCGCGGCTGCTCTCGACCTACTCGGACCGCATCCTGGAGGGCCGCGAGGTCTGGATCGCGGGCGGGCGCATCGCCGCCGTGAAGCCCGCCGGCAGCCACCGGGGCTCCGCCCCGCGCTACGACGCGGCGGGGGGGCTGATCGCGCCCGGGCTCGTCGACCCGCACCTGCACATCGAGAGCAGCATGGTCACGGCCTGCGCCTACGCGGAGGCCGCGCTCCTCAACGGCACCACCACCATCGTCTGCGACAGCCACGAGATCGGCAACGTGCTGGACGCCGACGGCGTCGCCTGGATGCTGGAGGACGCCCGGGCGGCGCCCCTCAACATCTACCTGACGGTGCCCAGCACCGTGCCGGCCACCTCGCCGGCCCTCGAGACCGCGGGGGGCGACCTGACGCCGGAGAAGATCGCCGCGCTGTTCGACGCCTGGCCCGAGGCGATCGGCCTGGGCGAGAAGATGGACTTCGTGGCGGTGGCCGAGGGCGATCCGCGGGCGCATGCCATCCTGGCGGCGGCGCTGTCGCGGGGCCGCCCGGTCTCGGGCCACGTCTACGGGCGGGACTTCGTGGGCGCCTACGCGGCGAGCGGCGTCACCGACACCCACGAGGCGGTGGACCGCGACATCGCCGACGACCTCCTGGAGGCGGGCCTCTGGATCTTCCTGCGCGGCGGGCCGCCGACCACGCCCTGGCACAGCCTGCCCCGGGCCATCGGCACGGTGACGGAGTACGGCGCCGCCTGGAAGCGGGTCTGCGTCTGCACCGACGACCGCGACGCCGACGACCTCCTCGCCCACGGCCTCGACTGGGTGGTGCGCGAGGCGGTGCGGATGGGCATCCCGAAGCCCGTGGCCTGGGCGATGGGCTCGCTCCACCCCGCCACCCGCTACGGCCTCGACGGGGAGGTCGGCGGCCTGGGCGGCGGGCGCCGGGCCGACCTCGTGCTCCTCGACGACGACCTCGTGCCGCGCTCCACCTGGTACGGGGGCGAGCTCGTGGTGGAGGAGCGCCGCATCACCCCGCGCCTCGAGGAGGCGCTCGCCCGGCCCTACCGCTACCCGGCCGCCGCCTACGCCACCGTGCACCTGCCGGCGCCGCTGCCCGCCCTGGTGCCGCCGCTGCCGGCGGGCCCCTGCACCGTCAACGCCATCCGCACGGTGCTGCCCGGCATCGAGCTCGCCCACGAGCGGGTGGCGCTGACGCCGGGGGCCGACTGGCCGGAGACGCTCGCGGCCCACGGGCTCTGCCACGTGGCGGTGATCGAGCGGCACGGCCTCTCGCCCGACCCGGCGCGGAGCGTCGCCCACGGCCTGCTCAGCGCCTTCGGGCTCCGGCGCGGCGCGGTGGCGAGCAGCGTGGGCCATGATTCGCACAACCTCGTCGTGGCCGGCCTCGGCGAGGCCGACATGCGGGTGGCGGTCGAGGCGCTCGCCGCCCGCAACGGCGGCGTCTGCGTGGTGGCCGACGGCGCGGTCGTGGCCCTGGTGCCGCTGCCGGTGGCGGGCCTTCTCTCCGACGAGCGGGTGGGCGTGGTCGCGGACGCGATGCG
This sequence comes from Methylobacterium sp. A54F, assembly GCF_053346035.1. NCBI lineage: Bacteria > Pseudomonadati > Pseudomonadota > Alphaproteobacteria > Hyphomicrobiales > Methylobacteriaceae > Methylobacterium > Methylobacterium sp. A54F. Next base: position 233,906 of record NZ_JBKFBF010000008.1, read on the forward strand.
GGCCCTCAAGGCCGCCTGGGTGGAGGTCGGCTGCGCCATTCCCTACATGGGCTTCAACCTGATCCCGCTCTCGGTGATCCCGCAGATCCGCCTCACCGACCGGGGCCTCGTCACCGTGCCGGAGATGCGCCCCGTGCCGCTGTTCGAGGCGGCGTGAGCCGGATCCGTGCACAGATTTTCCTAGGCCGTGCGACGCGTCGAGCCTATCCTGCTCGGCACGAGGTCCAGGATGGCCCGCAAGCTCATGACGATCCCGGCACCTGCCTCCCCCTCGCGCCGCGGGCGCACAGCGCAGCGGCATCGTCCACTCGCGGAGCACAGCATGGTCCGGCTCCGGCGTCCGGCCACCCTGGAGGACGGACGCGCTCTGCCGATCGGCGCTCTCGGTGCGATCGTGTTCGTCCATGCGGCGGGAGAGGCCTACGAGGTCGAGTTCATCGAGCCCGTGCATGGCGTCGCGACGATCCCGGCCACGGATCTGGCTCAGGCCGCGGCCTCGTGACCGGAACGATCCCGCCGCGTCGCGTTCCCGCATCGAAGCTCACCGATTACCTTCTGAAGAGCGACCACCCGGTCGGCGGGCCGAAAGCCGCCTTCTTCCGGGCCTTCGGTTTCTCGGCGGATGTGCCGGGATCCTTGGGTGCAGCCCTCGCCGCCCATCCGGATCACAACCCCGTGGAAACGGTCCAACGCGGCCCCTGGGGGACCCGCTACATCGTCCGCTGCAGCCTCAGGACGCCCGACCGTCGCGACCCCTGCATCCTGACCGTCTTGATCGTGCCGCCGGGTCAGGACACGGCACGTCTCGTCACGGCCTATCCGGCCGGGTCCTGAGCCTCGCACGGCATCCGCTCGATCCCTGCCGGGTGGCGCGTGGCGTTCCGGCCCGGGGGCCGCGCGGGCTTGCCGATGGGGGTCCCGCCCCGGCCCTCACAGCCGCCGGCCGATCAGCGCGAGATTGCCCGCCACGTGCTGGCGGATCGCGTCCGCGGACATCTCGACGAAGGTCTTGGCGCGGTTCGGCAGCATCTTGCGCGAGGGGTAGAGCACGCCGAGGGTCAGGGGGGCCGGGGGGGTCGCCGGCAGCACCGGCACGAGGCGGCCGTCGGCGAGGTAGGGGGCCACCTCGTACAGGGGCTTGAGGGCGATGCCCTGGCCGGCGAGCGCCCATTCGGTGAGCACGTCGCTGTCGTCGACGTCGATCCGCCCCGTCACCGGCAGGGTCAGGGCCTCGTCGCCGTCCATCAGGGTCCAGCGGAACTGCTCGGAGCCGGGGAAGCGCAGGAGCAGGCAGGCGTGCTCCAGGAGGTCGGCCGGGCGCTCCGGCGCCGGGTTCGCGTCGAGGTAGGCGGGGGCGGCCACCAGCACGCGCTCCACGTCGGCGACCTTGCGCAGGGTGAAGCTCGAATCGCGCATCTGCGAGAGGCGGATCGCGATGTCGACCGCCTCCTGCACGAGGTCGAGGAGGTGGTCCGACAGGCGCAGGTGCACGTCCGTCTCGCCGTGCCGCTCGCGGAAGCGCGGCACCAGCGGCGCCACCACCCGCCGCCCGAGGCCGAGGGGCGCCGTCACCTTCAGGGTGCCCCGCGGGCTGGCGCCGGCCCGCTCGACGCTCTTCTCGGCCTGCTCCACCGCCTGCGCGATGTCGAGGCAGCGGTCGTAGAACAGGCGCCCCGCCTCGGTCAGGTTCATGCGCCGCGTGGTGCGGGTGAGGAGGAGGCAGCCGAGGTGCTCCTCCAGCGTCTGCACCCGGTAGCTGATCACCGAGGGCGACAGGCGCAGGGTCCGCCCGGCGGCCGAGAAGCTGCCGGTCTCCGCCGCACGCATGAAGATGCGGATGCTCTCCAGAGAGATCATGCGGCGCCCCTCCGCCCGGAATCGTTGCCGGCGGAACAGCTTAGCGCAAGGCGGCGCGGTGATCTCATGAAAAATCAGAGAGCTGACGCGGAATTTCCCAGGCATACAGGCCCGGCGCTTCCGCTACGATCCGGAGCCGTCACGAACGAGCCGGGAGGGCGCCATGGAGAGCTTTGCTTGGGAGTGGGGCAGCCTGCTGCTGCGGTGGGTGCACATCGTCACCGCCATGGCCTGGATCGGCGCCTCCTTCTTCTTCATGCACCTCGACGCCTCGCTCAGGCCCGCCCGGGACATCCCGGCGGGGCAGGGGGGCGCGTCCTGGCAGGTGCACGGCGGCGGCTTCTACGAGATGCGCAAGTTCACGGTCGCGCCCTCCCACCTCGACCCGCACCTCACCTGGCACAAGTGGCAATCCTACTCGACCTGGCTGTCGGGCTTCGTGCTGCTCGCCTGGGTCTACTACGCGCAGGCCGGGCTCTACCTCGTCGACCCGGCGGTGGCGGACCTCTCGGCCCGCACCGCGACCCTGATCGGGGTCGGGGCGCTCGGCTTCGGCTGGCTCGTCTACGACGGCCTCTGCCGCTCGCCCCTCGGCCGCAACGAGGGGGCGCTCGCCGCGCTCGGCCTCGTGGTCATCACGCTCGCGGCCTACGGGTTCGCCAGCGTGTTCAGCGGGCGCGGAGCGCTGATCCACACCGGCGCGCTGATGGCGACCTGGATGGCCGGCAACGTGTTCCTCGTCATCATCCCGAACCAGCGCAAGGTGGTGGCCGCCCTGATGCGCGGCGAGGCGCCGGACCCGGCCCTCGGCCGCCAGGCCAAGCAGCGCTCGGCGCAGAACAACTACCTGACCCTGCCGGTCGTGCTGCTGATGATCTCGAACCACTACCCCATGCTCTACGGCGCCCGGCACACGATCCCGCTGATCGTCGCCCTCGTCACCGCCTCGGGCGCGGTCATCCGCTACTTCTACAACGTTCGCCACGCCGACCACGCGCGCTCGCCCTGGTGGGCTTGGGCCGCCGCGGCCTGCGGCTTGCTCGCGGCCTTCGTGGTGGCGCTCGCGGGCTCGCCGAACGGCCGGGACAGCCTCGGCCTCGCGGAGCGCCCCGAGCCCGCGGCCGCGACGGTGCGGCTCGCGGCGGCGCCCGCGGAGGTGGTGGATGTGGTGGTCTCGCGCTGCTCGATGTGCCACGCCGACCGTCCCGCCTGGGACGGCATCGGCACCGCGCCGAAGGGGGTCCACCTCGACACCGCCGAGGCGATCGCCCGGCAGGCCCCCGCGATCCGGCGCCACGCCGTGCTGACCCACAACATGCCGCCGAACAACGTCACCGAGATGACCGACGCCGAGCGGGACGTGCTCGCCCACTGGCTCAAGGAGGCCCAGCGATGACGGTCCAATTCGCGCCCCCCGGCGCCCGCGCCATGACCCGGCTCGATATGGCCCGGCTCGATATGGCCCGGCTCGACGCGCCGGCGGCCTGCTCGGGCCGGCCCCGCACCGGGACGGTCGACCCCCTGGCGCTGCTGCGCTCCGGCGAGATCCTGGAGGCGGTCGAGGCGGCCGCCGGCGAGCTGGAGTGAGCCGACGATGCTGACCCTGACGGAGCTGAACGCGGCGAGCCCGGACGCCTTCGTGGCGGCCCTCGGCGCGGTGTTCGAGCACGCGCCCTGGGTGGCGGAGGGCGCGGCCGGCCGCCGCCCCTTCGCCACGGTCGCCGACCTCCACGCCGCCATGCGGGCGACCGTGGAGGCGGCGGACGAGGACCGCCGCCGCGCGCTCCTCACCGGCCACCCGGAGCTCGCGGGCGCCGCCGCGCGGGCCGGGCGCATCGCCGCCGACTCGATCGCCGAGCAGGCGGCCGCCGGGCTCGACCGGCTGTCGGAGGCCGAGATCGCCCGGTTCGACGCCCTGAACGGCGCCTACCGCGAAAAGTTCGGGCTGCCCTTCATCGTCTGCGTGAAGCGGCACGGCCGCGCCTCGCTCCTGCGGCGGTTCGAGGCGCGCCTCGCCTCCGACCCGGAGACCGAGCGGGCGACCGCGGAGGCCGAGGTGATGCGCATCGCCGCGATCCGCCTCGCCGGGCTCGTCACGGGGGAGGGGCCCCTCAAGGTGACCGGCCGGATCTCGACCCACGTCCTCGACACGGTGCGGGGCGGGCCGGCGGCCGGCGTCGCCGTGGAGCTCGCCGAGATCGTCTCGGAGACCGAGCGGGCGGTGGTGGCCCGCACCGTCACCAACGCGGACGGGCGCACCGACGCGCCCCTGATCGGCGGCCGCCCGGTGCCGATCGGGACCTACGAGATCCGCTTCGGCCTCGGCGACCATTACCGGCGGGCCGGCCTCGACCTGCCGGAGCCGCCCTTCCTCGACATCGTGAGCCTGCGCTTCGGGGTGGCGGATCCCGAAGGGCACTACCACGTTCCCCTGGTTGCGAGCCCGTGGAGCTACCAGACCTATCGTGGAAGTTGAATTGCTTACGCTGTCACCCGCAAGACGCGCATGCAGTTTTAACCCATGTTACAAACGTCCCGATTCTTGAGGGGAAGAGTGGCATGGGGAGACGGATCGTCGAGGATCCCGAGGACACGCTCGATCGCCTGCGGGCAGCCCTGACGACCTCGAACGTCGTCGGGCAATGGGAGTGGGACCTCGTCGCGGGCCACGTCGTCTACGACACGGGGGCGGCCGAGGCGCTCGCCGGCAACGCGGCGCTCGCCGGGCAGCCGCTGTGCGGCGAGATCGCCGTCGCGGGCATCCACCCCGAGGATCGCCGCTGGCTCCACGAGAAAATCCTGGCGACCCTGCCCTCGGGCGGCCTGTTCCTGGCCGAGTACCGCACGGTGTCGGAGCGCCGCGGCATCCGCTGGATCCTGAGCCGCGGCACCTGCGAGTGCGACGCCCACGGCCGGCCGCTGCGCGCCTACGGCCTCCTGGTGGACGTCACCGAGGGCCGCGAGCCCGGCGCCGGCTACGTGACGCGGGCGGGATCCGCGCGCACCGATCCCCTCGAAGAGGCCGCCGACCATTGCCTCGCGGCCCGCCGCCTCTTGCGGGAGGGGGCTTCCCCGGCGCTGCGGCTGGCGCTCGACGTCGCCCTCCTGGAGTTCGGCCGCGCCCTGGCGATGCAGCCGCCCGCGCGGGACGACCGCCTCCACTGAGCCGCGCCGGGCCTTCGCGCACGGCCTACAAGGATTCGTGCGCGTACGGCCGAGCTTCCGCGAACCCCGATTTAACACATATCAATTCTGCGTTGCGGCTGGACTGATAACGCTGCACCTTCGCGCTCGAAGGACGCAGGAGGCTCCCGTGCCGCGCCACCTCATCCGCAAGCTCGAGCACTTCACGAAGCTCGCTCCGGAGGACGTGCAGGCCCTGGAGGAGGCCGCCGGCGTGCGGCGGCGCCAGTTCGGCGCGCGCGAGGAGATTATCGCGGAGGGCGAGAACCCGGACCACGTCAGCCTGATCCTCGACGGCTGGGCCTGCCGCTACAAGCACCTGGTGGACGGGCGCCGCCAGGTGATCTCGTTCTTCCTGCCAGGCGACCTCTGCGACCCGCACGTCTTCATCCTGCGGGAGATGGACCACTCGATCGGCACCATCACGCCGGTCCTGCTGGCCGAGATCCCCCGCGAGACCGTCGCCGACCTCACCGGCCGCCATCCGCGCATCACCCAGGCCCTGTGGTGGGAGATGCTGGTGACCTCCGCCGTCCAGCGGGAATGGATCGTGAATCTCGGCCAGCGCAGCGCCATCGAGCGCCTCGGGCACCTGCTCTGCGAGCTGTTCGTGCGGCTGCAGACCGTGGGGCTCACGAGCGGGTCGTCCTGCCACCTGCCGCTGACGCAGCTCGACCTCGCCGACGCGATGGGCCTGTCGAACGTGCACGTGAACCGGACCCTGCAGGAGTTGCGGGCCGCGGGGCTGATCGACCTGCGCGGCAAGACGCTCTGCATCCCGGACCTCGACGCGCTGATGCGCGCCTCGCTGTTCAACCCGAACTACCTGCATCTCGGCCACGAGGGCGCGCATCTCGACGCCGACTGACGGCGGCCTCAGGCCGCCCCGCGGGTCTCCCGCGCCGCGACCTCCCGGATGTAGCGCAGGCAGAGCTGACGGGTCTGCGGGCAGGCGATGCGCCCGAACGCGTCGAGCAGGTCGGCGCTCTCGGCCGAGCGCGCGAAGGCCCGCGCGCCGGGCGGCTCCTCCGGAGAGGCCTCGGTGTGGAATCCCTCGCGGCCAGGGTCCGAGAAGCTCTCGGACGGGACCCCGAGCACCTGCGCGATGCGCGCCAGGGCCGTGGCCGCGCCGCGCACGCCGTCATCCTGCACCATGAGCCTGCCTCCGCGCGGAGAACGGCCGCACCGGCCGCCTCCCGGATCCGGGATGCGTTCATGATGGGTCGGAGACGGGCGGCTGCCTATTCACCCAGAGGTAGTGCTTTTGGTGAAGCCTCACCTGTAAGACAGGTTCAGCGACGGATCAATTCTCAACCTAAAGGTGAAAACCCGGGGCGGCACCCGCTTGGGTTTCGCCGCCCCGGCAAGTTCACGGAGCAGAGCGAGGACTAGGCGTCGGCGCCACAGCTGGATATGGGAAGAATTCCCGAGTTTCCGGGGAACTTTCCCGGGGGGAACGTGGGACGTTTCTTCGCTGGTCTCGCGAAGCGGGAGGTCTCCGGTCCGCCGGAGTTGCGGGCCCGCCTCGCCCGCCTGCCCCTGCGCCTGCAGCTCGTCGCCGCGATCACCGCGGTGATGCTCGCGAGCCTCGCAGCGGGGATCCTCGTCGCTGGCCTCCAGGCCCGCCGCAAGGTCGGGGTGGAGATGGCGGCCGCCATGGCGGGGGCCCAGCGCGTCATCGCCCGTGAAGTCGCAGAGATCGCCGCGCTGCCGGAAGGGGCCCGGGATCTGCCGGGTCTCGTGCGGGTGTTCGACGGCAGCCGGCACGTCCGGGCACGCCTCGTTGACGGCGCCGGCCGGGAACGCGCGGCCTCCCACCTTGACCGGGCCGGCGCCGACCCGCCTGGCCTGCTGGTCCGCCTCCTCGGCGGTGCGCCCCTGACCGACGCCCGGCCTGTGCCACTCCCGGGCGGCGGCACCGGAACCGTCCTGCTGGAGACCGACCCCCGCAGCGAGGTTGGCGAGGTCACGGGCGACGCCCTGCTGGATCTCGGCGTGCTCGGCCTGCTGTTCTGTCTCGTGCTCGCGGCGGTGCACCGCATCCTGGGACGCGCGCTCGCCTCGTTCGAGCCCCTGACCAGCGCCTTCGAGCGGATCGGCCGTGGCGACTACGCCGTGCGCGTCACCGAAGCCGGGCCGCCGGAATTCGCCCGGCTCTCCGCCGGCTGCAACGGGATGGCCAGGGAGCTCGCCCGTCTGGAGGCCCAGGCACAGGGCCTGGGACGGCAGCTCGCGACCGTGCAGGAGGAGGAGCGTGCCGACCTGGCCCGCGACCTCCACGACGAGGTCAGCCCGTTCCTGTTCGCGGTGGACGTCGACGCCGCGGCGGTCGCCGCGCGGGCCGCCGAGGTCCCGGGGGAGGCGGGCTCCGCCATCGCGGCCCGGGCCGCGGCCATCCGGGAGGCCGCCGCGCACATGAAGGGGCAGGTCCGGCAGCTGCTCGGCCGCCTGCGCCCCGCCGCAGCGCCGGACCTCGCCTTCGCGGACGCGGTGGCGGACCTCGTCGCCCGCGCCCGCCTGCGCCATCCGGAGGTCGCCATCCGCACCGAGATCGCCCTCGCGCCGGGAGACGCAGAGGCCGAGGCGATCCTGCATGCGGTGCTGCGGGAGGCCCTGATGAACGCCCTCCGGCACGGGCGGCCCGGCACCGTCGCCATCGCGGTGGACGAGGCGGAGGGCTGCATCAGCCTCCGGGTGGCCGACGACGGCGCCGGCCTGCCCGAGGCGGCGCAGCCCCCCTCGTCCGGACGCTCGCCCGCGGGCGGGTTCGGCATCCGCGGCATGCGCGAGCGGGTCGAGGTGCGGGGCGGCCACTTCGCGATCCGGGGCGCCCCGGGGCGCGGCACGGTGGTGGAGGCGGCGCTGCCGCGGCGGTGCCCGGCATCCGGGGCGCTCTATCCATGAGGATCCTCATCGTCGATGACCACACGGTGATGCGCCAGGGCATCCGCCGCCTTCTGGGGACGCTACCGAAGGTCGAGTTCGCGGAGGCCGGCAGCGCCCGCGAGGCCGTGCTGGCGGCCCGCCGCGCCCGGCCGGACATCGTGGTCCTCGACATCAACCTGCGGGATTCCTCGGGCCTGGAGCTACTGCGGCGGATGCGACACGAATGGCCCGGCCTGCGTGTCGTGGTGTTCAGCATGTATGCCGAGGTGGTCTATGCCGTGACGGCGCGGCGCCTCGGGGCACTCGGCTTTGTGTCGAAGAGCGCCGAGGCCGAGGAACTGCTCGAGGCCGTGCGGCGGGCCGCCCGTGGGGAGGACTACATCGACCACGAGACCGCGCGGGCCATCGCCCTGGCGCCGGGCCTGCCGGAGGGCCCGTCGAGCCTCTCGGGGCGAGAGGTCGAGATTCTCAGGCTGCTGGCGGAGGGCCGGAGTCTCGCCGGCATCTCCGAGACCTTGGGGATCGCCTACAAAACAGTGGCGAACCAATGCACGCGGATGAAGGAGAAACTCGGGCTCGACCGGACGGCGGACCTCGTCCGCTTTGCCCTAGAAAACCGCGGCGAGAACCGCGGCACCGGGGCCGCCGAGGGCCCGGAGCCGTGAGCGCGCCGGCCCGGGGGCCGGCGACGCGGGGCTCAGATGCGCGCGGTGCGCTCGATGTCGAAGCGGCGGATGCCGAGGTCCTCGAGCTGACGGTCCGAGAGGCGGGAGAGCTGCTCGACGGTCTCGCGGTAGCGGCGGTAGGCGCGGATGCGCGCGACGATGCGGTTGATCATGACGGTGCCTTCTGTCCGGCAGGTCTGCCGCCGAATTCGGCAGCGGCTGCCCGTTGTTGTTGCAATGCGATATAGGCGTCGCCCGCCGACCCTGCACGGGCCGGCTTGGTAAGCCAGCTATGCGGACAGGGCATGGTCCGCTTAAGCTTTCGGCAAGCTCGCGTCCTGCCTGGGAAATTCGCTTCCGGGACGCGGATGTGGCGGGGCGGGCGCACGGGCCCGGGGCACGCCGACCGGCTCGCAGTGCGCTGCACAATTCCCGGGCAAGCCCACGGGTTGCGCATGGCCGTCCGCGAGGTGCGACCTGCCTTCCCAGAGGGAAGTCGACGGCGGCCGCGGAAAGGATTGCGTAGTTAATACGTAGTTAACCGACGCCGGTCACATCGGGAGTTGCAGAGCCCGCCGGCACGTCGCCGGGAGCGGCGCTGCCGGTGGATGCACAACATGGCCATGACGGTCGCCGGGCTCGCCCCGGGCTACGCCCTCGCGCTCCTCCTGGAGGTGGCGGGGGCGGTGACGTTCGGTCTCGGCTGCCTCCTGCTCCGCGCCGAGCGGAGGGCCCGGGCGGGCGAGCTCAAGACCTTCCTGCAATCGGGCAACGCCGTCGCGGCGCCGCCCCGGGTGCAGCCGCACCCCGCGCGGGCTGCGCGCCCCGCGCGGGCCCCGCGCGCCGTTCGGCCGGTGCCGCCCCCCGTCGCGCGGCCGGCCGGCCCCTCGGAGGCCGGGCTGGCGCTGCGGCGCGCCTTCGGGCGGGGCGAGGCCTGAAGCGTCGGCCGGCGCTCAGCGCAGGAGGGCGTCCAGGCCGCTGCCGCACAGGACCACGAAGCTCAGGGCCACGAGGAACTTGAGATCTTCGATGCGCTCGCTCATGGCGTCCTGCTCCGGTGCCGACCCGTCCGCCGGGTGTCCTAGAACCTCCCTGTTTCAGAGAATTTGCGCATCCTGTTTCATGCTTCATTAAGATGTTGCACCGTGTTTCCACAGTCCATGGTTGACGAAATCTTAACGCGCCCCTGCGCCCGTTAACCCCCGCGGACGGGCACCGGACGGAACCAACGGGGAAACGCCGGGTTTGTGGGCTGCCTCGGCCCTGCGGCCGCGCCTCGGGAACCGTGGACCATGCGCAACCTCCTCCTGCTCCTCATCCTCGTCGCCGCCGGCTTCGTGCTCGTCGCGATGTACGTGGCTCCGACCCAGCCGGCCCTGCGCGCCTGGTACCGGGACAATGCCTGCGTGCACCTCGACAAGCTGAGCCCGCAGATCTGCGAGCCGATCCGGAAGGCCGGGGGCAGCCAGGGAGCCTGACGCCTCGACCTCGGGGGCACGGACACAGGAACACGTGGCAGTCCGGGCACGCGGCGAAAAAATTCGGCCGGGCCCGGGAACGATTCCGTGTGCATGCACGCGGCAACCTCGACAACGCCGGGCCGAGGCCATAGCGTTCGCGTCGGCTGACTCGCGGGTGCCGCTGGCAGGGGCGTTGGACGAGATGACGGATTCGGTCGAGGTCCTGTCCCATCCCGCCGTCGAGCCTCAGACCGGGCGGATCCAGCTGCTCCGCCGCATCGCGGGCGCCCTCGACATGCCCGTCTCGGAGTTCTACGGACCGGCCCAGAGCGGCGAGCACGCGCCGCCCACGAAGGCCGAGTGCGACGCGCTGCTGGCAGCCTTCGAGCGCATCACCGACGTGGACGCCCGACGCCGCTGCCTCGCCCTGATCCGGACCTACGCCGAGCGCTGAACCCCACGCGCGGCCAAGCCGTTGTCGTGAGCCTGCCCGGCGGGCGTCGGGACGTGCCCTATCACCGCGCGCATCGTCCGGTTCGGGCCTCGATCCGCGCGATTCCGGGTTGGACCGTCCTGTCACGGTCAGTCTTGCGCGTGCGATGCAACGGATTCCGGTGCCGATCCGCGCGGCCGCGGCCGCTCTGCGCAGATGGCCCCCAGCATCGGAACGATCCCGCGAATCCTGCGCGTCGGATCAACAGGATTTCGTGCATGACGCCCGTAGCGAATACCGAAGGCACGTGACAGGAACTGGGTTCGCGGTCATTCCTTCTCGACGAAAGCCAACGGTGATTGCCCTGACCAGCCTCCTCTGCCTCGTGACCGGTGCCACCCTGGCGGGCCTGTCCGTCCGCCACGCGGCGCACGCGGCCGTGCTGGAGCGCTGGGGCGGTGCCCTTCTGGTCCTGGGCCTCCTGCTCCTCGGGGCCGCGCTGCCGACCCTGCGCTGACGCCATCTCCTGCCGAGCCCGGGCGGTCCGCGAACCGGGAACAGGGCGGGGGGCGGCCCGTTGTACCGCCGACCGCGGGCGTAGGGACCGCGGCCGGAACAGGGAGCCGTGCCATGAGCCTTCTCGGCAGCATCGTCAGCAAGATCCTGCACCCGTTCGGCGGGGGCTCGGCGGAGGCCGCACCCTCGACCTCCGGCGGTTCGAGCAACCCGGCCTCGACGGCCACCACGGGCGGCGGCAGCAGCGGCGGCAGCTCGACCTCGGGCTCCGCGCCCGCCGCGTCCGGGAGCCCCGTGGACGTCGAGGCTGTGCTCAACGACATGGCCGCCAAGAACGGGCAGAAGCTGAACTGGCGCACCTCCATCGTCGACCTGATGAAGCTGCTCGACCTCGATTCGAGCCTGCATGCCCGCCAGCAGCTCGCCGACGAGTTGCACTACTCCGGTGACAAGAACGACTCGGCCTCGATGAACATCTGGCTGCACAAGCAGGTGATCAAGAAGCTCGAGGAGAACGGCGGCAAGGTGCCGGCCGACCTCAAGGACTAGAGCCAGACGCGCGAGGGGCCCCGCCCGCGCGGGCAGGCGCCCTCGCGCGATTCATCAGCGCCCCGTCCGCACCCGCGTCCACAGGCGGGTGACGAAGCGCTGGGTGCGGTCGTCCCAGGCGGTGTTGGTGGAGAGCCGCTGCATCGTCGCCTCGTCCGGGTAGATGCCGGGATTGTCGAGGAGGTCGCGCCGCACGAACTTCTTGGCCGGCAGGTTGCCGCTTGCGTAGGAGACGAAGTTCGTGTTCGCGGCGGCGACCTCGGGGCGCAGCATGTAGTTCAGGAAAGCGTAGGCCTCGGCCGGGTGGGCGGCGTCCTTCGGGATCGCGAAGGCGTCGAACCACATCAGCGCCCCCTCGCGCGGGATCACGTAGCCGATCTCGACGCCGTTCTTGGCCTCCTCGGCCCGCTTCTTCGCCTGCAGCACGTCGCCCGAGTAGCCCACCGCCACGCAGACGTCGCCGTTGGCGAGCGCCTGGATGTACTCCGACGAGTGGAACTTCCGCACGGAGCCGCGCACCCGGTAGAGGGCGTCGGTGACCTGGGTGAGGTCGTCCCAGCGCTTCGAATCCGCCTTGAGGCCGTAGGCCGGGAGCAGGCTCGGGATCAGATCCTCGGGGCTGTCGAGCATCATGATCCCGCAATCCTTGAGCTTGGCGGCGCTGGCGGGGTTGAGCACGAGGTTCCAGGTGTTGAGGGGCTGGCTCGCCCCCAGCCGCTCGCGCACCGCCTTCAGGTTGAGCCCGAGCCCCGTCGTGCCCCACATGTAGTCGACCGCGTAGGCGTTGCCAGGATCGTAGGCGGAAAGCCGCGCGGCGATCTCCGGCCAGGCGTTGGCGAGGTTCGGGAGCTTGGCCTTGTCGAGGGGCTGGAAGGCGCCGGCCCGGATCAGCCGCTGCAGGTAGGGCCCGGAGGGCACCACGACGTCGTAGCCCGAGCGGCCGGCCAGCAGCTTGGTCTCGAGGATCTCGTTGTTGTCGTAGGTGTCGTAGACGACCCGGATGCCCGTCTCCCGGGTGAAGGCCTCCAGCACGCCGGGGTCGATATAGTCCGACCAGTTGTAGATGTTGACGACGCGCTCCTGGGCCCGGGCGCCGCCGGGCAGGGCCGCCGCGCCGGCCAGCAGGGCGAGGCCCAGCACTAGGACCCGCCCGGCGATGCCCCCGGACCAGGCGCGGGCCCCCATCGGGCCCCTCACCGGGCGCTCCCCGCGGCCACCACCACGATCTCGACCTTGTATTCCGGGGCGGCGAGGCGCGCCTCCACCGTCGCGCGGGCGGGCGGGTTCGCCGGGTCGACCCAGGCGTCCCAGGCCGCGTTCATCTCCGAGAAGGTCGCCATGTCGGCGAGGTAGACCGTGGCCTGGAGGATCCGGTCCTTGGCCGACCCCGCGACCGCGAGCAGCCGGTCGATCTCGTCGAGGATGTTCTGCGTCTGCGCCGTCACGCCGGTGTTCACCGGGTCCGCGGCCACCTGGCCCGCGAGGTACACTAGGTCGCCGTGGGCGACCGCCTGGCTCATGCGGGGGCCGGACTCGTAGCGCTCGATCGTCATGACATGCTGTCCCGTCGCCCGTCGCGGGCAGGCGCGTGTTCTGCCGCGCCGGACGGCCCCCCGTAAAGGCCGATTCCCGGAAGCGGCGCCCCGCACCCGGCCGCAGGCCCGTCCGCCGGGGCTTCGGCTGATTTTCTCGTGTTCCGAGAGACTTCTTGACCGTGCGCGGGCAACCCGGACGTTTCGTCGCGCGTTTCCGGGCGAGCAAGAGCCAAGGCTCAGGAGAATGCCATGGGAATCCTCTGGACCATCATCATCGGCTTCATCGCCGGCGTGATCGCGAAGTTCATCATGCCGGGCGACAACGAGCCCTCCGGCTTCATCCTCACGACGATCCTCGGCATCGTGGGCGCCTTCGTGGCGACCTTCATCGGCCAGGCGGTCGGCTGGTACGGGCCGAACCAGGGCGCGGGCTTCATCGGCGCCATCGTGGGCGCGGTGGTCGTCCTCGCGATCTACGGCTTCGTCGCCGGCCGGCGCACCACGACGCTCTAGAACAGGCCAGGACGGAACGGGACAGGGGCGCCGCGGGGCGCCCCTTTTTCGTTGTGCGGCCTGGCTAAGCCTCAGAGACGGTCGGCCGCCGCCTTCATGGCGCAGTGCCCCGTGGCGCCCCGGATGGCGAGCCCGGCGCCGATGATGAGGGCCGCGAGGCTGAGGAACTTGTTCGGGCGCGGCTGCGCGGCCGCCGCCGCGATGCCGAGGCCGAGCACCACCGAGACGGCGCGCTCGGTGGTCGTCAGGTTCTGCTCGCCGCTGAAGATGTCGTGGATCATGTCGTTGGCCATCGGGTCCTCTCCGCTTGGGGTGTCGCGGAGGCGAACGCCGCGGCGGGCGGGGCGTTCCTTGCCCGGGGCCGGCGGCCTGCCCCCGCCTCAGGCGGGCGCCGCCACCGCGCCCTGCTCGGCCAGGAGCGCATCGTCGATCTCCCGCGCGCGAACGCTGGCGGGGCGCCCGGTCAGCCCGGCGACGTAGGCCTCGAAGGCCGGGCGCCGCTCCAGCGTCCCGAACGCCATGCCCCAGGCGAGGTGCGAGCCGACGTAGACGTCGGCGGCCGAGAAGCGCCCGCCCGCCAGGTATTCGCGGCCGGAGACCGCCCCCTCCAGCGCGTCGAGCACCTCGGGCAGGCTGCCGTAGCCGACCATGCCGCGCATGCGCGGATCGTCCGGCACCACCACGTTGAGGGTCTTGTTGGTGACCGCCGCCTCCACCGGGCCGGCGGCGAAGAACAGCCAGCGATAGTAGGGCCCCCGCTCCCGGTCGCTGGGGGGCGGGGCGAGGCCGGCCTCCGGGAACGCATCGGCGAGGTAGGCGCAGATCGCGGCGGTCTCGGTGACGGTGACGGCGCCGTGGCGGAGCGCCGGCACCTTGCCGAGGGGGTTCACGGCCCGGAAGTCCGCCCCCTTCATGGCCGCGCCGAAGCCCATGATCTCGGTCCGGTAGGGCGCCCCGACCTCCTCCAGCATCCAGCGGACGATGCGCCCGCGCGACATCGGCGCGGTGTAGAAGACGAGTTCGTCGGACATGGCGTGCCTCCCGGTTCTGCCGCGAAGCCTTAGCGCGATTCGCAGGAAGTCCCGAGCCGCGGACCCCGCCGCCCGCCCCCGAAACGCGAGAGGCGCGGCTCCCGGGGGAGCCGCGCCTCGCATTCGTCCGACGGGGTCGGGACGTTGGATTACTCGCCGGCCTCGCGGCGGCGCTCGCCGCGGTCGCGGCGGGGCTCCTGGTCGCCGCGCTCGGCCCGATCGGCGTCGCGCTGGGCCTTCAGCTTCTCGGTGAGATCCTCGCCGGTCTGCTGGTCGACGACCTTCATGGAGAGGCGGATCTTGCCGCGGTCGTCCTGGCCGAGGAACTTCACCTTGACCTTGTCGCCCTCCTTGACAACGTCCGTCACCTTGGCGACCCGCTGGGCGGCGAGCTCCGAGATGTGGACGAGGCCGTCCTTGGCGCCGAAGAAGTTCACGAAGGCGCCGAACTCCATCGTCTTCACGACGGTGCCGTCGTAGATCATGCCCGGCTCGGCCTCGGCCACGATCGAGCGGATCCAGTTGTAGGCCGCCTTGATCGCCTTGCCGTCCGAGGAGGCGATCTTCACGATGCCGGTATCCTCGATGTTGATCTTGGCGCCGGTCTTCTCGACGATCTCGCGGATCACCTTGCCGCCCGTGCCGATCACCTCGCGGATCTTGTCGGTCGGGATCTGCATCGTCTCGATGCGCGGCGCGTACTCGCCGAGCTCGGGCCGGGCCGCCGTGAGGGCCTTGGCCATCTCGGCCAGGATGTGGGCGCGCCCGTCCTTGGCCTGGTCGAGGGCGACCCGCATGATCTCCTCGGTGATGCCGGCGATCTTGATGTCCATCTGGAGGGAGGTGACGCCCTCGTCGGTGCCGGCCACCTTGAAGTCCATGTCGCCGAGGTGATCCTCGTCGCCGAGGATGTCGGAGAGCACCGCGAAGCGCTCGCCCTCGAGGATGAGGCCCATGGCGATGCCGGCGACGGGGCGGCGCAGCGGCACGCCCGCATCCATCAGCGACAGCGAGCCGCCGCAGACCGAGGCCATCGAGGAGGAGCCGTTCGACTCCGTGATCTCGGACACGACGCGGATCGTGTACGGGAACTCGTGGGCCGGCGGCAGCACCGGGTGGATCGCCCGCCAGGCGAGCTTGCCGTGGCCGATCTCGCGGCGGCCCGGCGAGCCCATGCGGCCCGTCTCGCCCACCGAATAGGGCGGGAAGTTGTAGTGCAGGAGGAACGTCTCCTTGTAGGTGCCCTCCAGCGCGTCGATGAATTGCTCGTCCTCACCGGTGCCGAGCGTCGCGACGACGAGCGCCTGCGTCTCGCCGCGGGTGAACAGCGAGGAGCCGTGGGCGCGGGGCAGCACGCCGACCTCGGAGACGATCGGGCGGACCGTCTTCACGTCGCGGCCATCGATGCGCGAGCCGGTGTCGAGGATGTTCCAGCGGACCACCTTCGACTGGGCCTCCTTGAAGGCGGCCTTGACCTTCTCGGGGGCGAACTTCTGCTCGCCCTCGGCCGGGCAGAGCGCGGCCACGACCTTCGCCTTCACGGCGTCGACGGCGGCGTAGCGCTCCTGCTTGACGGTCTTCTTGTAGGCCTCGCGCAGCTCCGCCTCGCAGACCGCGAGCACCGCCGTCTCGACCTCGGAATTCTCCGGCGCCTGGAAGTCGCGGGGCTCCTTGGCGGCCTTCTCGGCAAGGCGGATGATCGCCTCGATGACCGGCTGGAAGTGCTTGTGGCCGAACATCACGGCGCCGAGCATCACGTCCTCGGACAGCTCGCGCGCCTCCGACTCGACCATCAGCACCGCGTCCTGCGTGCCGGCGACCACGAGGTCGAGGGTCGACTCCTCCTTGGTCTCGGTGACGGGCGGGTTGAGCTTGTAGCCGCCGTTGACGTAGCCGACGCGCGCGGCGCCGATCGGGCCCATGAAGGGCACGCCCGAGAGGGTGAGCGCGGCCGAGGCCGCCACCATCGCGACGATGTCGGGATCGTTCTCGAGGTCGTGGGTCAGCACGGTGACGACGACCTGGGTGTCGTTGCGCCAGCCCTCGATAAAGAGGGGGCGGATCGGCCGGTCGATCAGGCGGGAGACGAGCGTCTCCTTCTCGGAGGGCCGGCCCTCGCGCTTGAAGTAGCCGCCGGGGATGCGGCCGGCCGCGTAGGCACGCTCCTGGTAGTTCACGGTGAGCGGCAGGAAGTCGATGCCGACCTTGGGCTCCTTGGCCGACACGACGGTCGCGAGCACCGAGGTCTCGCCGTAGGTGGCCACCACGGCGCCGTCGGCCTGGCGGGCGACCTTGCCGGTCTCCAGCACCAGCTTGCGGTCGCCCCACATCAGCTCTTCGCGTTGGACGTCGAACATATCTCTCATACCTTCCAGCGGTCGGGCGAACCCGGCGCCGCCAGCGGCAAGACGGCGCGGGGCTCGCGGGGACCGGTGGTCCCCCTCGAGCCCCGCGCGATCCTGCCCTGGCGCCGCGCCTCGAAGTCGCCCGGGATCGACGGGGCGGACCCATTCCGCCCCGCCGTCGGTCAAGCGCGGTCCCGGGCCGGGCCCGGAACCGCGCGTCGGATCTCAGCGGCGGATGCCGAGGCGCTCGATCAGCGAGCGGTAGCGGGCCTCGTCCTTGCGCTTCACGTAGTCGAGCAGCGAGCGGCGCTGCGAGACCAGCTTCAGGAGGCCGCGGCGGGAGTGGTTGTCCTTGCCGTGGGTCTTGAAGTGCTGGGTCAGGTTGGCGATCCGCTCGGTGAGGATCGCCACCTGGACCTCCGGCGAGCCGGTGTCCTTGGCGCCCTTCGCGTAGTCCTTGATGAGCGCGGTCTTGCGCTCTGCCGTGATCGACATCGCCTGTGCCTTTCGGGATTGGGTGCGACTGTGGCCGCCCTCGGGGGCGGCGCAATGCCCGGGACTTCGGCCGCTGCCGGGATGTCGTCCAGCAGGGTCTGCCCCAAGCGGTTCAAGCCCCGCCCGTTGCCGGGTCGAGGCGGGCCGGACCATACACGAAACCGCGCGGGGCGCCAGCCCCGGCACAAGGGGCGGGCGCAAGGGGCCGGCGCAGCGGGCTGGCGCGGGCCTTGCCCGCCGGATCCGCCCGCCCGCGGGCGCCGAGGAGCGAGACGATGCAGGACGCCGCGCAGGATCACCCGGCGCAGAACCCGGCGCAGGACCCCGCCGCGGCCGGGCGGGCGTCGCTCGCCCGCGGGAGCCTTGCGCGCAAGAGCATCGCGACGATCCTCGCCGAGGAGGCGGAGACCGGGGGGCCGCGCCTCGCTCGCAACCTCACGGGCTGGAACCTCGTCGGGATCGGCGTCGGCGCGACGATCGGGGCGGGCATCTTCGTGCTCACCGGCACGGCGGCGGCGCAGTATGCGGGGCCCGCCGTCACCCTGTCCTTCCTCCTCGGCGGCCTCGCCTGCGCCTTCGTGGGCCTGTGCTACGCGGAGCTCGCCGCGATGCTGCCCGTGGCGGGCTCCACCTACGCCTACGCCTACGCGACGGTGGGGCGCCTCTGCGCCTGGATCATCGGCTGGGACCTCGTGCTCGAATTCGCCATGGCGGCCGCCACGGTCGCGGTCGGCTGGTCGGGCTACGCCCAGAGCCTGCTCGCCGATTTCGGCCTCGCGCTGCCCGCGGCCCTCGCCGCGGCGCCGGGGGCGGGGGGCGTGCTCAACCTGCCCGCGGCCGGCATCGTGCTCGCCCTCACCGGGCTCCTGATGCGCGACAACCGCCGCGCCGCGCGGGCGAACGCCGCGATGGTGATCCTCAAGGTCGCGATCATAGCGGCCTTCGTGATCGTCGGCGCCCGCCACCTCCGGCCGGAGCTGTGGGTGCCGCTCGTGCCGCCGAACGCCGGCCCCTTCGGCGCGTACGGCTGGAGCGGGGTGCTGCGGGCGGCGGGCGTGGTGTTCTTCGCCTACGTGGGCTTCGAGACCGTGGCGACGGCGGCCGGCGAGACGCGCGACCCGCAGCGCGACGGGCCGTTCGGGCTGATCGGCACCCTCGTCGTCACCACCGCGCTCTACGTGGCGGTGGCCGCGGTGCTCACCGGCCTCGTGCCCTACCGCGACCTCGACGTGCCCGACCCCATCGCCCGGGCCGTCGACACGCTCGGCCTCGGCGCCTTCGCGGTGGTCATCAAGCTCGGGGCGCTCGTGGGCCTCACCACATCGACGCTCACGGCCCTCTACGGGCAGTCGCGCATCGCCTTCGCGATGGCGCGGGACGGGCTGCTGCCGGAATCCTTCGCGCGGGTGCACCCGCGGAGCCGCACGCCCGCGCGGGCGATCGGGACGATTGGCCTCGCCACGGCCCTCGTCGCCGCGCTCGTGCCGATCGAGGTGCTGGGCGAGCTCGTCAGCATCGGCACGCTGCTCGCCTTCATCCTGGTCTGTGCGGCGGTGATCCTGCTGCGGCAGCGGGAGCCCGGGCGGCCGCGCCCCTTCCGGGTGCCCCTCGGGCCGCTGCTGCCCGGCCTCGGCATCCTGTGCTGCCTCGGGCTGATGGCCGGGCTGCCGGGCGACACCTGGATCCGGCTCGCCGCCTGGCTCGCCCTGGGCCTCGCGATCTACGCGGTGCGCAACCGCCGGGCCCGACCCGGTTGATCCCTCCGGGCTCGCACGCATGCGACACCAACCCCGTCATCCTGGGCTCCGCTGCGCGGCCCCGGGATGACGGAGGTGGCGGCGGGGGACGATACGCGCCCCCCTTCGAGCGGGCGGGGCCCGTATCAGTAGGAGCGGGGCGAGCCGTGCCGGCCGCCGCCGTAGCGGCGGCGCAGGTAGGACACGACCTTGGGCAGCAGGAAGGCGAGCAGGATCTTGCGCATGGGATCTCCGAGGGGGGATGCGGCGACGGCTCACGCGGGCGTGAGGCTCGTCTCTCGAGGAGAGAATGCGCCGCCCCCGCGTGCCGTTCCGTGCCCTCAGAGCTCCAGGGCCAGGGTCACCGGCGCGTGGTCGGAGGGGCGCTCCCAGCCGCGGGCGTGGCGGGCGACCGTGACGCTGCGGACCGTGCCGGCGAGGTCCGGCGAGACCCAGGCATGGTCGAGGCGCCGGCCCTTGTCGGCCGCCGCCCAGTCGGGCGAGCGGTAGCTCCACCAGGTGTAGATCTTCTCGGGCTCCGGCGTCAGCACGCGGGCCGCATCGACCCAGCCGGCCTCGCCTCTCAGCTGCTCCAGCGCCTCGGTCTCCACGGGCGTGTGGCTCACCACGTCGAGGAGTTGCCGGTGCGACCACACGTCGTGCTCCAGGGGCGCCACGTTGAGGTCGCCCACGAGGATCGCGGGGCCCTTCGGCCGCCGTCCGCCCCAGGCCCGCAATTCCTGCAGGAAATCGAGCTTGTGCGCGAATTTCGGGTTGAGGCCCCGGTCCGGCACGTCGCCGCCGGCCGGCACGTAGAAATCGTGCAGCACGAGGCCGGCGGCCGGCCCCGCCTCTGGGCCCAGCACCGCCGAGATGTGGCGCGCATCCGCCCGCTCGCAGAAGCCCATCACGTCGCGGGTGAGGAGGGGGAAGCGCGAGAGGATCGCGACGCCGTTGTAGCCCTTCTGCCCGGCGAAGACGATGTTCTCGTAGCCGGAGCCCGCGAAGGCCTTCAGGGGGAAGGCCTCGTCGGGGCACTTCGTCTCCTGAAGGCAGAGCACGTCCGGGCGCGCCTCCGCGAGGAAGCGCAGGACGAGATCGATGCGCAGGCGCACCGAGTTGATGTTCCAGGTGGTGACCGTGAGGCGCAAGGGACGGGTCTTCTCGGTTCGGCGTCGCGCGGCCGGCGCCGCGGCAGGCGGCCTCAGCGCGCCTGCTGGATCTGCTGCTGCATCGCCCGGTCCTCGCTGCGGCCGTAGTTGATGAAGAACAGCGATCCGTCGACGGCCTTGCCCTTCTGCAGGTTCGAGAGCTGGACCGTGGTGACGTAGCCCTGCGGGTCGGTGATCCGCCACTGGCTCAGCGTCTTCATCTCCGCGTCGAAGTAGAGGACGATCTTCGAGGTGCCGCCGAGCGTCGCGCGGTCCTCGAGGCCGATCCGGATGCCGCCGGGATCGTTCGTCACCTCGGTGACGGTGAGGTCGCGGGCGAGGTCGATCTTCTCGCGCAGCAGGAATTTCAGGGGCGTCTGCGCGATGAAGTAGAGGTCCTGGGTCGCGAGCTTGCGGTCGCGCACGGCCACCGAGGTGCCGTCGGCGACGACCTCCAGCGGCGAGGGCTGGTCGTAGTCGAAGCGCAGGCGGCCGGGCTTGGCGAGGGTGATCTTGCCGCCGATGCGGCGGCCGTCCGCACCGATCTGCACGAAGCTGCCGGTGAGCGTCGAGAGGCCGTTGAAGTAGCCGTTGGCCTGGGCGAGCACGGTCGCGGGGTCCGCGGGCTCGGCGAGCGCCGACACCGCGGCGGGCGCGCCGACCGCCGCGACCTTGGCCTCGGCGGGCGCGGCCTTGTGGGCGGCCCTGTCGGTCGCCTTGTCGGTCGCCTTGGCGGCGCCCCGGTCCTTCTGCGCCGCATCCTTCTGCGGGCCGTCCTTCTGAGCCGCGTCCTTGGGGGCGGGCCGGGCGACGGCCTTCCTGGGAGCCGCGGGGGCGGCCGGGGCGGGGGCCGGCGCCGCCGGGGGCTCGGGCGCCGGCTGCTCCTTGCGGCCGAACAGGCCGTCCAGGAACGAGCTCACCTGCGCCTGCGCCGGATCGGCGGCGGTCAGCGCCACTGCCAGGACGAGCAGCGAGCCGGCAACGGGACGGGTGCGGCGGCCGGGCATCGTGGGCGGTCTCCTGCGGGGCGGAACGGGCGGGGGCGCCCCGCTTAGAGCGCCGCCCTATGGCGAATCTGCGACGCCGGCCGGATGCCCGGCCGGCGCCTCCGCTCAATCGTCGTCGTACATCATGCCGGGGTGGCCGCCCTCGACCAGGATCTCGCGCTTGCCGGCGTGGTTGGCCGGGCCGACGATGCCCTCGATCTCCATGCGCTCCATGATGGAGGCCGCGCGGTTGTAGCCGATCTGCAGGCGGCGCTGGATGTAGGAGGTCGAGGCCTTCTTGTCCCGCAGCACGACTTGCACGGCCTGCTCGTAGAGGTCGCCGGCCTCTCCGCCGGTGGCCGCCGCGAAGCTGCCGACATCGAACACCGCGACGTCCGCCTCCTCCGCCTCGGTGGCCTCCGCGCGGTCGGCCTTCTCGGCCTTGGCGCCGCGGGCGGGCTTCTCGCCCTCCGACGCGCCGTCGTCGGCCGTGACGGCGTCGAGGTAGGCGGGGCGGCCCTGGCGCTTGAGGTGGGCGACGACGCTCTCGACCTCGCTGTCGGAGCAGAACGGCCCGTGCACGCGGGTGGTGCGCCCGCCGCCGGCCATGAACAGCATGTCGCCCT